>JASLNQ010000136.1 GCA_030745955.1 Dehalococcoidia bacterium
CCATTACTGAACTCGTTCGAACCCGCACCGTTCGAACTCCGTCGCCGGTCGTTTCGGGGTTTACCGGGGTGTTGATTATGGCACCAGGCTTACCGGCAGCACCTTGGTTCAATCTGGCCGGTGGGCGCACGATTGGCATCAGGGCAGTTTCGGGTGGTTTGACGAAAATCGGTTCGCCAGGAAGGCGGCAACGCCCGTGTTGAGTGTAACGTTCGTTCAAAATCAATCTTGAGGTGAGTCAAATGATTTACGAGTTTCGAACCTACGACCTTCATCCCAGGACGCTGTCGCAGTATGAGTCGATACTGACTAAATCGCTGGTCTCCGGGCGCCTGGACCACTCGCCGTTGTTCGGATATTTCTATACGGATTTCGGGCCGCTGAACCAGGCCCTGCATATATGGCCCTACGCCGACATGAACGAGCGTGTCGAGATTCGTGAGCGCACGACAGGCATCGACTCCTGGCCGCCGGCGACCGGACCGCTGTTGAGGGCCCAGAACTCGGAGATCTACTACCCTGCGCCGTTCAACGATGAGACGATCACCGGTGATCACGGACCCTACTACGAGCTTCGGACTTACACGTATGCGACCGGAGATGCGCCGAAGGTCATCGATGCGTGGTCAACGGCGATCGACGAGCGGAGGAAGCATTCGGCCTTTATCGGCGCGTGGTATTCGGAGCTGGGTGGTTTGAACAAATGGGCACACATGTGGGCCTACTCCTCGCTTGAGGAGCGCGCAAAAGTGAGAGCGGACATGACCGCTCGGAAGATCTGGCCGCCTTCCGGCGGGCCCGCACCGGTGACTCAGTCGAACAAACTGTTTCTTCCATTTCCGTTCAGCCCGCTGTCCTGAAATCTTTTTTTGGGGGGTAAGTTAGAATTGCCCCCTTACCTGTTTTCGCGCCCCGCGGATGAGAGCCCTCAGGGAGAATGGCAGGTGAGTTCCGGGGATTCATCACGTTACTCCTCGAGGGCTTTCCTGATTTCCTCACCTTCTCTCTTCCAGAAATCGTAAAGAATTCCGATGTCGGTGCCGACGGAGAAGTGCCGTACTCCCATGTCGAGGTACTCCTTCACTTCGTCGGCCGATTCGACCTCGGCCCGGGGCGGCACGCCCATCTTGATAGCGGTTTCAAATGTCTTTTTTCTGGCGGCGGCAATATCCGGGTGATCCATTTCGAGTGGATGTCCGGTGCTCACTGAGAAATCGTATCCACCCCATTGCACCATCTCCACCCGGTCTTCCGAGAGAATCTGCTCGAGATTGTCGACCGCGCCTTTTTTCTCGATCATGAAGGCCAAAACCGTGTCGGCGATGGACTGGACATACTCGGGTGAACCGCCATAGCCCATGTAAGAATTTCGCCGTGTGGCCACCCCGTACAACCCGCCGTGGTCCGGGTGATCCGGTGTGGCTGCCCTGATGCAGTCGCGGATGTCCCCGATACTCCCGGTATCGGTGAACAGGACGCTGTTGAACCCGGCGCCGATTCCCCTCTGTGCGAGATACGGCATAAGGCTCCGGTCGACCTTGATCATGCTGCCCATGTTGAACAACTCGGCGGCGCTGCACATGTTGTCGAGGTCGTGCAGGTCGGCCGGGCCATCTTCGGCCGCAAACTCGACATAGTCGTAGAACCCGGTATGACCCAGGGCCTCGATTTCAGCCGGCCACGCATTGTGGATATAGCTGCTGAGCGTCGGTTTGCCGACTTCGAGCCGTTGCCTCAAGATGTTTGGTTTCATATCGGGTGTCCGTCCTGGGATTTTCTGTTCAACCCGGCGTGTAGCAAGGGTAATCGAAGGACCCAGGCAAGTATCGCTCAGGTAGCATTGCGCAGCGGATTCCAAGCACATGAACCAACCAAACATTGTCCTGATCCTTGCCGACGACTTGGGGTTTTCCGACCTCGGCTGTTACGGCTCGGAAATCAACACCCCGAATATCGATTCCATGGCACGCGACGGCGTGCGGTTCAGCCAGATGTACAACATGGCCCGGTGCTGCCCGACGCGTGCCTCGCTGCTGACGGGCCTCTACCCGCACCAGACCGGGGTAGGGCATATGACCGGCGATTACGGCGTACCCGAATACCAGGGTTACCTGAACCGGAATTGTGCCACTATCGCCGAAGTGCTGAAGACAAGTGGATACCGCACCCAGCTCTCGGGTAAGTGGCATGTCGGTGGCGACTACCCGTTGCAAAAACCCGAAACGTGGATCCCCGGCGATGCCCGGCACCCGACACCCACCCAGCGCGGTTTCGACCACTTCTGGGGCACCCTGACCGGGGCGGGATCGTTCTTCGCACCCCCGACCCTCATGGATGGCGAAACGCCCGTGACGGTCGACCGCGAGGATTTTTATTACACGGACGAGATCACGAGCCACGCCGTGCGGATGATCGAGGAGTCGGCGGCCGGTGAGGTTCCGTTTTTCTCGTATGTCGCCTACACATCGCCCCACTGGCCGCTGCACGCGCTCGACGAAGACATCGAAAAGTACGAGGGTGTGTACGACGGCGGCTGGGACGAGTTGCGCAAGTCGAGGCACGCCGGACTGAAGGAGCTCGGGATCCTCGACGAGTCGTGGGAGATGGCCCCCCGGGACCGTGACTCCCTGCCGTGGGGACAGGCCGAGAACAAGGAGTGGGAATCTCGCCGTATGGCGGTTTATGCCGCGCAGATCGACCGGATGGACCAGGGTGTCGGGCGGATCATGGAAACACTCGAATCGACCGGTGTCCGTGATAACACGCTCGTGATCTTCCTTTCGGACAACGGTGGGTGCGCCGAGTTCCTGGCCGAAGACACGAACACTCCCGACCGCCGGCAGTTCGATACTGCGATGTGGAACGGTGAGCGAATGCGGATGGGCAACAACCCGGATATCGATCCCGGCCCGGCCGACACCTTCCAGAGCTACGACCTGCCCTGGGCCAACGCATCGAACACGCCGTTCCGCCTCCACAAGCGGTGGACCCACGAGGGCGGTATTTCCACTCCGGCGATCATTAGCTGGCCTGACCGGATCAAGAAATCTAGCCTCGTTCACGAGCCAACTCACATCACCGACATTGCTGCGACCATTTACGACGTCGCCGGCGCGGAGTACCCGGCCGAGCTTGCGGGTGAAGAGCTGACTCCCCTTGAGGGGCACAGTTTTCGCAGGGCGATCAAAAACGGCGGCTGGGTGAGACCGGCCCCGATCTACTGGGAACACGAGGGCAGCAGGGCGGTGCGGCTCGGCGACTGGAAACTGGTCAGCGAGGGCAATACCCGGTGGGAGCTCTACAACATGAAGAGCGACCGCACCGAGCTGAACGACCTGTCTGGCGCACAGCCGGAGGTGCTGGCACGGATGGTCCGCATGTATGAAGACTGGGCTGCCCACGCCGGGGCCTTGCCATGGCCGGTGGTTCCCGAGAATACTGCATCGCCGCGCTCCGGCACGAAACACATCCACGATGTCGGTTGACCGGACTCGTTCCCGAATATTCCGTTCGTGGGTTGTTGCTGTAACCACCGGGTGGGTGCAGAATTAGGGGTCGCTAAATTCCAGTCGGTCTACCAGCTGGTAACGAGGTCAACTTACTGATGGTCAGCAACTGCGAATGTATGCGCCCCCCGCAAGCGGGATGCGCGCGCGTCACATTATGCCTGTGTTGTACCAACACAAAAGCTGCCTGTTGACCTGAGACAACTCCCGACTCCTCGACAACCCAGCTAAGTCCGACCGGCCGACCCCGGTACCGGTTGCACGCGCTGCACGTGCCGCAATTTCCACTATTCGCACATCGAGCCAGTCGTTCAATGAAGAAACACGTACAACTGCGCCCAGGTTCAGCCAAAGCGAAAATCCAATCATTCAGTCGTTCGCCGGTCCGACATCCATGAACAGTCCCGACTCCACCGCCAGCGCCCTGCTCACATCGAGTCAGCTGCGCGCACTTGAGGCGGAGTCCATCCACATAATTCGCGAGGTTGTAGCCGAGTTCGAGCGACCGGCCCTGCTGTTTTCCGGCGGCAAGGACTCGATCGTAATGCTGCACCTTGCCGTGAAGGCGTTGCGGCCCGCGAAGCTTCCCTTTCCGATCGTGCATATCGACACCGGCCACAACTTTGCGGAAGCGATTGAATTTCGGGACGAGACGGTCAGGAAACTTGGTATCGAACTCGTGGTCGGCTCGGTGCCCGATGCGCTGGAAAGCGGCCGGATCCAGGCCAGCACGCTCCCCGGAGCTTCACGGAACCAGATGCAGACACCGGTCCTCCTCGACACGATTCGCGACAACAAGTTCGATGCGGTATTCGGCGGGGCACGGCGCGATGAGGAACGTGCACGGGCCAAGGAGCGTGTCTATTCGTTCCGTGATGAGTTCGGGCAGTGGGACCCCAAGAACCAGCGGCCCGAGCTCTGGAACCTGTACAACGGTTTCACCAACACCGGGCAGCACATCCGCGTGTTCCCGCTTTCCAACTGGACCGAGCTCGACATCTGGCAGTACATCCTCGACCAGCAGCTTGCCCTCCCGTCGATCTACTTCGCCCACGAGCGGGAGGTGTTCGAGCGGGACGGAATGTGGATGGCGATCTCCGATTTCCTCCAGCCTGAACATGGCGAGAGGGTTTTAACCGAGAAGGTCAGGTTCCGCACGGTGGGCGACATGACCAGCACTGCCGCCGTCTCGTCGGAGGCCGAGACGCTCGAACAGGTCATCGCCGAAATCGCCGCCTCACGAATATCGGAGCGAGGTGCAAGCCGGGCGGACGACCGCACTTCGGAAGCTGCCATGGAAGACCGCAAGCGAGAGGGGTACTTCTAGTGGAACTGCTCCGAATCGCGACCGCGGGATCGGTCGATGATGGCAAGAGCACGCTGATCGGGCGGCTGTTGTACGACTCGAAGGCGATCTACGAAGACGTGCTCGATTCTGCGGAGCAGGTCAGCCGCCGGCAGAGCGACGAGTATTTCAACCTTGCGCTACTCACCGACGGGCTTCGGGCCGAGCGTGAGCAGGGCATTACCATCGACGTTGCGTACCGGTACTTTTCGACGCCGAAGCGCAAGTTCATCCTTGCCGACACGCCGGGCCATGTTCAGTACACCCGGAACATGGTGACCGGGGCATCGACAGCCGATGTGGCGCTGATTATCGTCGATGCCCGCCACGGCGTTGTCGAGCAGTCCCGCAGGCACGCGGTGATCGCCGCGTTACTCGGTATCAGGCACATCGTCGTGTGTATCAACAAGATGGACCTGGTCGACTTTCGCGAGGAGGTGTTCAGGCCGATCCAGGACGACCTCCACGACCTGCTCGAGGAGCTGGGGATACAGTCGCACCACTTCATTCCGATATCGGCGCTGGAAGGCGACAACGTGGTCGAGAAGTCGGAGCGCATGCCGTGGTATATCGATGGCCCGCTACTGCCCCACCTCGAGGACCTCGAACTGCTGGATGACACTGAGCACACGTCTTTCCGGCTACCTGTTCAGTATGTGGTGCGGCCACTGAGCAAGGATTACCACGACTACCGCGGATATGCCGGGACGATCGCCAGCGGCTCGGTCGAGGTTGGACAGGAGATCGCGGTGATGCCGTCGGGGGTGGCAACGACGGTCACGGTCATCGAATCGCCCGAAGGCGAAGTCGACCGCGCATCTGAGGCAGATGCGGTGACCCTCCGGATCGCCGATAACCTCGATATCTCCCGGGGTGCGATGTTCAGCAGCGCCACCGAGAAACCGAATGCCAACAACAGCTTTGAGGCGACCGTGTGCTGGATGAGTGAACGGACGCAACTGCAGACCGGCATGATGCTGCGTATCAAGCATACGACCCACACGGCCCGTGCCATGGTGAGTGCGCTGGAGTGCAGGGTTGATATCAACGATCTCTCCGAAACCGGGTCCTGTGACGAGCTCAAGCTCAACGAAATAGGGCAACTGACCCTGCGCACGAGCGAGTCGCTGATTTTCGACAGGTACGCCGACTGCCGCACCACGGGCAGCTTCATCCTGATCGACGAGAGCACCAACGAAACGGTTGGCGCGGGGATGATCGGTCGTCCTCCTTACCTGGGTGCCGGGGCTGGTTAGCGAAATGGCCACGCAGGTGTAGAGTTCGTGCGAATTCGCATGGACCATTCCCCCGAAAACCCCGGCGATACCGCCGGTGACAACCCCGCTGGCAATGCCGGTCCACTGGTCGGCATATTCGCC
>JASLNQ010000137.1:0-4421 GCA_030745955.1 Dehalococcoidia bacterium
GTGTTCCCCTCGTTGTGAAGTTTCCGGACAAACGAAACGCCGGGACGAGGGTAAACACGCCGGTTTCCACGCTCGACCTGCTTCCAACGTTCTGCGAAATGACCGGGAGCGTCGCGTCGCAGCCACATGACGGCGACAGCCTGTTGCCGATTATCGCTGGCGAGAACCGGGACCGGCACATATTCGTCCAGGCACACGAAGTGGTTGGGGTGCCGTGCATCATGGTCCGAAAGGGCGACTGGAAGTACAACTACATCCACGGCCACGGTCCGCAGCTGTTCAACCTGAAGGACGATCCGAAAGAGTGGGACAACCTTGCCGGTAAGCCGGAACACGCTCAACTTGAAGCCGAACTCAAAGTCCTGGTCCTGGACGAGTTCGACCCCGATGAGATTGCGGCCGAAAACCTGGCCAGCATAAGGCGCAGGTCGGTCATCCGTGAGGTGATGCAGTCGCAGGGCACGACATGGACGCACTACCCGGCGTTCGATGCCCGCAAGGGAGCGCTGGACCAGCACCTGCCCTAGCCCGGGGTTGGGCCCTACGAGGTTCTGTGCCCCGAGGTACCTTGCGGCGCAACCACGATTCTGATACTTATTGGCGTGCCTCAGATCACGAGGCGCGAGTTAAGCCAGCACACCAGGTTCGTCTCATATGAAAATCACCGAAGTCAAAGCCATCTGCAGCGTTGCGCCGCAGACCGACATGCGCGGAAATCGACGCAACTACGTTTACGTGAAGATCACCACCGACGAGGGAATTGTCGGGTGGGGCGAATCGACCTGCGGGCCGCTCACGGTCGCCCACATGGTCAACGAAATTGGTGCAACCCTGGTCGGCAAGGACCCGTTCCGGATCGAGCAGCACTGGCAGGAGCTTTACCACCTGTACCACAACGTGCGGGGCGGGGTGATCCAGATGGCCGCGATCAGCGGTATCGAGATCGCACTGTGGGACATTAAGGGCAAGGCTTTCGACTGCCCGGTCTGGGAGTTGATCGGCGGGCAGATGCGCGACCGGATCTGGACCTACGGGCGTTTTGACGGCCAGACCCCGCAGGACTGCGTTGACCATGCGCTGAGGGAGACCGCAACCGGCCTGACCGCTCTCAAGGGCGACCCGTTTGGCCATACCGGTATATTCCCGTCGGCCGAAGCCGAGGCCGACTCGATAGCAAAGGTGCAGGCCGTGCGAGAGGCGGTGGGGCCGGATGTCGAGCTGCTCGTCGAGTGCCACGGCCGCCTGAATCCGTCTTCTGCCATTCGTTTCGCACACGCGATCGAAGACACCCGCCCGTACGTTTTCGAGGAGCCCGTCCCACCGCAAAACGTCGATGCCATGGCAAAAGTCGCCGACGCCGTGAACATCCCGCTATCAACGGGCGAACGGCTGTATACGAAGTGGGATTTCGTAGAGCTGCTGCAGAAGCAGGTGGTAGCCCTGATCCAGCCCGATATCTGCCACGTCGGCGGAATCTCCGAACTGAAGAAGGTCGCGGCAATGGCCGAGTCTTACTACGTGGGCGTACAGCCGCACAACCCCTACGGGCCGGTCAACACGATGGCAGCAATCCAGGTCGACGTCGGCATGCCGAACTTCATGATCCAGGAAGGCGGGCACGGCCCGTGGTTCGACCAGGTGGTTGCCGGCGAGTTCCCGAAGCAGCGTGACGGATACTTCGACGTACCGACAGGGCCAGGTATCGGCATCGAGCTGATCGAGGAAGTGCTGCTTGAGAATCCGCCGATTCCGACCCAGGCTCCGGAGGGGTACTCGCGCAACTCGAGAGAACTCTGGGGATCGAAGCAGGAGACGTACTGGAGCTAGGGCTTAACCGGCATCCCACAAGTCGCCGGTAAAAAGACCTCAACAATACCCATACCAGTATTGCATGTATGGCGTGTTTGTGTGCAGTGTTAAAGATGGCTATGGCATCTGTGGTGCTTACTACTTATTCCACTGACTGTCTCCAATGCAGAGTGATCTGATCGCGAAAAATCGGGTAACCCGTCTTGCCGTCGGCTCCACGGGGGCTTCGTTTGCCTGCCTCGTGAAATTTCACAGTGAATCGGATGAGGTGAGCGTCGAATCTTTCTCGGGCATGAGAACAAAGCTGTTCAAGCAGGTGGTCGCGTCGACGCGCGATATTGAGCCGGGCTGGGAGCCGCTGGTCGTCGCTGCTGTCGAGACAAACGCGGCGCTGACGAGAGTCATCAGAGACCGCTCGATACTCATCACCGACGTCAAAGAACTCGTTCAGGGAGTACTTCCCGCATCGATACTCAGCTCAACCTTTGCCCGGTTCGAAAACCACTGGTGCCTGGCCGTTCCCCTCATCATCGACGACCAGGTTGGTGGGGCGCTGATTTTTGTTGCACCAGGCCGCTTTACGGCACGTGAGAAGAACAGGTGCCTGGAATTTGCAGAGCAGTGCCAGCGATCAGTGTCCAGCCGGGTTGCCGAGCGAAGCCTGACCGACAGGATCGATGAACTAACTGTGCAACGGCGTCGCGTCCAGTTGGACGATCCGCTCGGTCTGACTCAGCGGCGAACGGGAGCGGCAATTCGACCACGTTCTTTCGGCGACATACGACTCTCGGTCGGTAGCCGAACTGCAAGGCGGGATGGCCGCGATCTCGAACTGACCGTGCGTGAGTTCGATCTGCTCGACCTGTTCCTGCAGAGCCCCGGAACGGCCCTCTCGCGTGCGCAGATATTGTCGACGATCTGGCACCCCGAAGAGAACGTCGTTTCGAACGTCTTGAGCGTTACGGTCAAGAACCTGCGGAAAAAACTCGAAGCAGGCAACGAACCGAGGGTCATCCACTCCATTCGCGGGATTGGCTACATCCTGGGCCGTCGGTAGGCCTGCCCTGGGATTGTTGGGATTTGGTCGTTCCGCAACACGGAACCATTTTCGGAACCGCGCATGTATCGGTACAGTGATGGGATGCTGACCCGTCCATACCGAACCCGCCGTACCCGAATCGCGGCTGCCACCCTGTTCTGCCTGCTTGTCGTCGTCACCGCATTCGGGTGCTCGGACGAAAGTAGCTCGGGGCTTTCCGCGACAACAAGCGGAAGCTATGAGACTTGCGAGGGCTTCATCGACTCGCATGTGGTTGAGGAGATATCCGGATCGTCCGGCCTGAAGGACCGCCAGCAGGTAATTGAAATCGCCTCGATACCGGGCCTGGCAGAAAGTGGCGCCACCAGTAATTGCCTGGTTGAAGTATTTCGAACGCTCGGTGGTGACAGTGAAGTGGTACCCGGCGAATCGGTGATCATATCGATAGTGAACTTCGAGTCCAGCGAACTTGCACTCAACATTTTCAACTCGGCGCTAGCTGCCGCGATACTCACCACCGAGCAGGTTGGCGATCCTGCCGAGATCGAACAGGAAGTGATCGGTCCCGACTCGTACCTGATGGAAATCAAGGCTGGCGGCATCGGCGCGATCATCGTCTACGTCGCCAACACGGCTTTCATCTCGATGAGTTCAACCACCGACGCCCTGGGCGAGGCGCTGCTCGACGGTCGGCAGCTGGTCACCGCGGGCCAGGGCATAAAGTCTCGCCTGCCGTAAAATCCATGGCGTGAGCGACTTACTTGTCCATCCGGGGAAGCTGTCCAATGCGCCTGTTCGACTTTGACCGAGCCACCCACATCATGCGGTCGGCTGGCATCGATGTGATCCTTGCCACGTCTCGCCACGGTGTCGGCTACGTTTCCGACTACTGGCACCCGGTCAGCGACCAGTTCTACCTGCTCTGGGACACCGAAGCGACGCACATGACCGTTGTGGGGCTCCCCGCTGGGGACGAACGCGATGCGTTCATAGTCGCCGGGGCGTCCGAAGAGACAACCCTGAACATCATGGACCCGTGGATCGAGGACCGGCGCTACTGGGGTCCGGGCTACTACATCCAGACATGGGACAATCCGCTCGACCCGAACCCACTCCCCGGCGACGCCATGGACGTGACCGCCGGTGCCCTGAAGGAAAAAGGGCTCGCAAATGGCACTATCGCCATTGAGCGGCGGTTTCTTGGCGCAAAATACTCCGAACGACTCCAGGCGTTACTGCCAAACGCTACTTTCGTCGATGCGGAAGACGCGATCTGGCAGCTGCGAATGATCAAGTGCGACGAGGAGATCCGCCGCAGCCGCATCGCATGTGAACGGACGAGCAAGGTCTGGCTCGACACCATTCACGAAGCCGAAGCAGGGATGACGCAACCCGAGCTACAGGCGGTGTACAAGCGGCTCTGTATCGAAAACGGGGTTGAATACGAGCGTGCCTACGTGATCTTCGGCCCGGCGGGACTCGATCTCTCGAACGGGTCGCCCGCTTCGGGGGATGTCGAGCTCGAAAAGGGTATGTTCATCTGGATCGACGGGCAGGCCAAGTACCTGGGTTA
>JASLNQ010000137.1:4431-6215 GCA_030745955.1 Dehalococcoidia bacterium
CGCAAAAGCACACGCGACCGAAAAATGGCTCGTCGAACGGTGCATGGAAGAGATGAAGCCCGGGATGAAGTGTTCCGACCTGCGCAAGATTGAACTCGACCTCTACAACGACATTGGCTACTCGCCGGTGATCCCGTACACCGGCCACGGTGTCGGGAGGGTCGTCCACGAACCGCCGTACATCGCACTGAACGACCACACAGTCCTCCAGCCAAACATGATCGAAACTCTTGAGCCGACGATCTGCCACTCCGAGGGTGGCGACATCTTCGTGTCCATCGAAGATCAGTTCCTGATCACCAACGACGGCATCGAGTGGCTCACCGAGCCTGCCTCGATGGACCTCTACGTTTAGGTAGGCTGTTGGTGGGCGGTTCAGGCGTCCAGAATCACACAACGAATCGCAAATAGAACAGGTGCGGAACCGGAAGATGATCCGGCCCGCACCTGCGCTTTTTGAATCGGGTCAGTTCGACTTCGCTGGTCGCCACCGGAGCCGGACCGGACGACGGCGCCTGACCAGGACGAACAAGATAGCGCAACCCACGATCCAGGCGGGACTGAGGATCAGCAGCCACAATCCGGCCTTCGCAAGGAACACACCCACCGACTGCAGTGTCCGCACCGCGTCACGCGTGGTGTTTCCGGCGTCGAGGTCGGCGGCGGCCACACCGATCGTCTCTCGCACGAACACCAGGAACTCGCCGATGGCCTCAACTTCGCCGACTTCAGTCTGGCCCGTAATCGTTAGCGTCACGACGTACGGGTTGGGGCGGAAGTTCTTGTAGGTGTGCGTGGTGGCGACCTGGTCTTCACCCTCGAGGTCGTCGAGAGCGCCTTCAACGGGGGTAGTGCCGTCGCCGAAGTTCCACGAATAGGTGATTCCGGAAACGCCCGTGGGCCGGGTAAACGAAGCGCTGAAGTCGACCTTGCTGTTGAACTCGACGGTCTGGTTTTCACCTGCAAACACGTCGATCACCGGGAGCCTGCTAACCGTGGTGACAAGGGTGTCCTCACCCTCGGCAATGCCGGCATCGCCGGAGCCACGCAGCTCGACAGTGACGATGAACGGAGAGTCCTCGTCGCGGTCGAAGTAGTGAATTACCGGCGATGTGATCACCTCGTCGCCGTTGCCGGTCGGGGCGATCCTGTCGGTTGACTGCTCGCGGGCACCATCACCGAAGTTCCACGTGATAACAAACTCTTCCATGTCTTCGGGTGGCGTGAACTTCGCCCGATAGGTTACGGGGTGGCCGATGGCCGCAGCCGTGTCTTCACCTGCATCGATGGCCAGTTCGATCGGGACCGACTCGAGGGCGACGGAGATAAACGAGAAGGCTGAACTCTGCGACAGGAAGTTGAGCCGGGCTTCGAGCGCTTCCAGGTCGCTCTGTATTTTCGTAATTTCCAGCTGGATGATGATCGCGTCTTCCACGGTTTCGGCGCGGTCGTAAAGCAATCGAAGTCGTTCCAATGTGTCGTCGAGCGTCCGGGCCCGTGCCGTAACGTCGGTGAACTCCTCGGTGAAGTCTTCGCTCTTCGTGGTAACGAAATTGATCTTCGCCGCGAGGTCGGAGAGCTGCTCGATCACGTCGTCGAACCGGTCGGCGGGGACCCGTATCGAGATGTTGCCCGAGTACTGGCGGGACTGGACAGATGAAACCACCCAGCCACCCGCCGCGGTTGCCATTTTCGAGATATCGTCGAGCGACCCAGTGACACTATCGACATTGATGCTCATATCGGCTGTCCTGACGATCACACGACCGTCGGTCGCCGCTGCG
>JASLNQ010000138.1:0-3555 GCA_030745955.1 Dehalococcoidia bacterium
CGCAGAGATCCAGCAAATGGTGGACGACGAGTGGGATTCACTCCAGGCGCTCTGTTCACTGTCCACCACCGGGTAAGCGCGGTCGGCGAGATGGATCATGATCGCCCGGACTCGAACCCGGCTGCACGGGACCGGCTTCTTTGCCGTTCGAGCAATGCCAGCCGGGCTGTCTTTGAAGAACAACGGAGAAGCAAGTGAGCATCGCTGCAGTCAACGGAATCGAAATCGCCTACGAGGTAATTGGAGACGGCTCACGGACCGTCGCCCTCCTTCCCGGTGCAGGCTGCCAGATGCTCGAGTGGCTCGACCCCTTTTGCGAGATGATCGCAGAGCACGACTGCCGGGTTGTGCGGGTCGACACCCGCGACATCGGGCTCTCCACCAAATTCGATGACGTCTGCCCGGACCCGGCCGCCGAGCTAGAAAAGGCCGAGCGCGGCGAACTCGTTAACGCGCCGTACAGCCTCGACGACATGGCCGACGACACCGCAGCCCTCATCGCGGCGATTTCAGACGGTCCGGCACACGTAGTCGGTAGGTCGATGGGCGGCATGATCGGCCAGCGGGTCGCCATACGGCACCCTGAGACCATCGCGTCCCTGTGCTCAGTGGCATCCAGTGCCGGGAACCCCGAAATGCCTCGCGCAAGCGAAGAGGTGATGGCGTTTTTCCAGGAACCCGCTCCTACCGATCCCGAAGGTGCGATCAGGCACGCAGTCGATGGCGACCGCCTGTTTACCGGTGACGTCTTCGAATTCGACGAGGAGACCGGTTACAAGAAACGCGCCGGCATGCGAGCACGCGCCGACGATAGCACAGGCCAACTCCGGCACTCGTTGGCGTTCGTCGCCACCGATCCGGTCGCGGCCTATCGAGAACATCGCGCCGGCCTTGCCACCCTGAAGCTACCGGTCACCGTCATCCACGGCAGCCAGGACTCGCTGCTAAACGTTGCGAACGGAATCGAAACCGCCGAACTCATCCCGGGTGCGAACCTTGTCATCATCGAGGGCATGAGCCACGAACTGCCGGCCGGGGTCAGCCGCGCTGACAGCGCGCCATGGGCCGCAACATCAACCCCTGCTCTTTGCGAGTACGGCCACACCCTTTCCACAACCCTTACCGACACTCACTGCCAACACCAATGTTAGGCTGACACTCGGAGAGCAATCGAGGGGCAGTCAATCCAGGGTGCTGGATACGTGGGGCGTAACAATAGATGGCGAAGATTCTGATTGCTGACGATTCCTCGTTCGTAAGAATCAAGCTCGTATCGATCCTGCAAACGGCGGGCCACGATGTCATCGATACAGTTGATGGTTCGACCGTGCTTGAGTGGGCGATAGAAGAGCAACCCGACGTGATAATGCTCGACCTGATGATGCCCGGCGTTGACGGCTGGGTCACCCTGGGTGACCTCAAGATTCACGAATCGACCCTGGATATTCCTGTCATCATTTGCTCAACGTTGAACAGCGACGAAGATTTGATCCGGGCGCACAAGATGGGCGCGTTCGACTTCCTCCCGAAGCCGTGGACAAGCGATGACCTGGTGAAGCGGATAAGGTGGGCGAGCCTGGCCCGGACGGCAGCAGCCTAAGCCCAGCAGCCATCCCTCCGATCTCTCTCCCGGCCTGAAAACCGGGCATCCGGCACCGCCAATTACCACGGCCCCCCTCCGCAATGCAATCCTCGGGCACTCCATGAGCCGCCTCGATTTGGGCAATCTGTAATTAGGCCTTGCACCAGATTGATGGGGGATCAACCATGCAGGAATCGATTACCGGGGGGAGCGTGGCGGCCAGACACTGGAGCACTCCACCGACCTCAACGCTGGTCACCGTCGCCGTCATCGTGGTCGCCTGCATCGCGCCGATAGCGGCCCAGCGGTTCCTTTCCGTCAGCCCGGCGCTTATCGGGTCGGTTGGTGTTCCAGTGATCGTCCTGCTGGGATTTCTCGGGAGCGCCACCGTCTTTGTCCCCGTGCCCGTGCTCCCACTGGTCTTCACCGGTGCAGCGATATTGAACCCGGTCGTTCTGGTCGTCGCAGCGGCAGCCAGCATTACGGCAGGGATGGCCGTCTGCTACATCCTCGGACGCAGAGGCCACTCCAGGGCGGTCCGGGTGGCCGCAAGTTCCAGGAAAACCTGCCCGGACCAATCACCAACTTCTACTCCTGGTCTACCGCGAACGTCGGGACCGCCTCGTTCCTGGTAGCGGCGACGCCGAACCCCGTATTCGACTACGCAGGGCTCATAGCCGGGGCTGGCCGCTTGAGCGCCCACAGGTTCTTGGCCGGAACATTTGCCGGCAAAATCACCCAGGCGTCGGTTATCGCGTTTCTTGGCCACACGTTGGGCGAACGAATATTCGCTTTTTCATAACCCGGGTTTTGAGGACGCGAAAACGCCCCGGTTTGAAGCGGGGCGTTTTTGTTGCGTTTTGGCCGTCCTAAAGAAAAGGCGTTGTACCCGGTCAGGCCGCCCTGGCCACGTGGTACCTCAACAGCGACCGCTTCGAGATTCTCTGTGCCGCGGTCCGTATGGCAGGGGGCCGGCGGAGGTTTGCCAGGTTATAGGCCTGCGCCACCTGGACGGCCGATGCGCTGAATCCGCACTTGTTGCAATGCACGCCCGGCGAACCGAAGCCGTTCTGGGGTGACGCCAGGTCCTTGCCACAACCAGGGCATTTCGAGATTTCAGGTAGGTTCATTGAATTACATCCCTGAAAAAAAAGGTACTCCGGCGCGTTGCCGAATAAGGTCAGAATATCGGGAAATCGCTCGCGCCTCCGCACCGAAAGTAGCAATATCCAGTGCGGGTGCGCACGCGTTCCCCTGTGGGGGGCCACCAAGCAGTTAACAGCAGCGTGCTCGTCTCGCCGGGTTACTTTGCCGAGGTACAGCCGTCCCACGGCAACAGATTGGGAACACCCTGCCTGATAGGGAACTGGTGATCGCACGTAGGACAGGTCAGGCCGCCCTCGACGACCTCGTCGCCGTCCGACTCAACAACGCTGAGCACCAGTGCAGCCTTGGACGTCGGGCATGCCAGTATCTCGATCAGGCTCTTCTTCACAACGCCGGCCCTAGTCGCCCGGGCCGCCAGAAACGCCAGCCGGCTCGGTCACTCCCGATTCCTGCCAGCCCGACCGGACTTCCATCACGTGCTGGTAAGCGGAGAGCGCTGCAATTGCGCCCTGGGACGCCGCCGTAATCGTCTGCTTCAACTCGGTCCCGTCAGTCAGGTCGCCTGCCGCGTAGATGCCCTTCACCGAGGTGTTTAGGCCCTTATCGACATGAACTTCGCCTGTCTCAGAATTGATCTCGAGGCCGAGCTGGTTCGGAATATCCAGCCGGGGATCGGCACCGGCCTCGACGAACAGCCCGTCGATCGCAAACTCGTCTTGTCCTGCATACGGCTGGCTCACGCGAATGCCAGTCAGGCCCGCCTCATCCGAGCCCACCAGCCCGGTCACCACCGTGTTGAAGAGCACCTTTACGTTCTCGGTCTGTTCCAGGATCTTGAGCAGAATCGGTTCAGGTCGTGTGAACTC
>JASLNQ010000138.1:3565-3799 GCA_030745955.1 Dehalococcoidia bacterium
GAACTCACCCCGCCTGTAGATCAGGTAAACGGTCTCGGCGTACTTGGCGAGTAGGACAGCGCCCTCTACCGCAGCATTACCACCGCCGACCACCGCCGCCGCCGCCTTGTTGCGGTACAGCGGAGCATCGCATGTGGAACAGTACGAAACGCCCTTTCCGGTCCAGTCCTCTTCCTTGGGAAGGCCAAGCTTCCGGCGTTCCCGGCCAACGGCCAGGATCACGGATATAGCGTC
>JASLNQ010000138.1:3809-6180 GCA_030745955.1 Dehalococcoidia bacterium
CGATCTCGGTCCCGTCGTCCAGGACAACCCGGAACACATCACCGTTTTTACTCACCGATTTCACGTTCGAGTAGGCGGTTGGCGTTTCGAGGGCGTCGACCTGCCCCTTGAACTTCATCATCAGGTCAAAACCGTCGATATCGGGCTGGCCGGGGTAGTTTTCGATCGTTCCGCCAATCGCGGTCTCGCCACCGAACTGCTCGCCGGCAATCAGCGTGTTGACCTGGTAACGCGATGAATAAAGACCTGCGGCAAAGGCGGCAGCGCCCTGTCCGGCGATCAATACGTCAACTTGCTTGGGTTCGCTCATGTTTCCTCACGCCACTACTTGGAATATCATCCCGGTGCGGCCTCCAACGGCAAGCTTAGAAGCACCCGGCATTTGTGTCGATAGGCACCACCGTGAATAAAACCCGCATTCACACCACTAGGTCGAACACGGCTGAATTGGTTGGTGTCTAGATCTTTAGATGCGGACGAGGTTTTACCCGATCAGGCCAGGCGGTTCTCAGGCGGCCTGCTCGTCGTCGTCATTTGCGGCGAACAACGCCGAAATATCGTCCTGATCAAGCTCACCCGAAGCCGCCGCATCATCCTCTTCGCCCTCGTCGCTCGCCTCAGGGGAATCCGCGGTGAAATTGACCTTGATCACATTGATCGGAGGCAAACCGTCATCAACCTCGAGTTCGTCTGAGGTAATGATTTCGGCCGCAGCCGTGAAGCCCGGGGTTTCAACCGTCTCGACCGGACCCGATAACTCGCCAACCTCAATCGACTCCCCACCCTCGTCGAACAGCGCCGCAATCATGTCGGCGCTCATACTGCTTTCAGCCGGCTCTTCGGCCTGCCCGCCAGCATCCTCTCCGGCAGGCTCATCGACCGACTCACCCGCACTCGCCGACGAACTCCCACCGTCAATATCCGCAAGCGCCGAAGCGACCATGTCGAATCCTGCCGGGCTGCCTGCCTCAGCGTCCGGTACCGCGTCCTGCCCGGTCGGGCCCGTCAACGAATCCGCTTCCTCGCCGGCTTCATCGCCCGGCGGCTGCACCTCGGGCAACAGCCTTAGCTCAAACTCCTCCAGGACCCCTGCAGCTGCGGATGTCTCCGACTCGATGCTCCGGTCGCTGGCAATCCGCGCTAGCTGCTCTCCCTCTTGCAGGGCAACTACCCGCGTCGAGAACCGGTCCTCAACGAGCCTCTGTCCGGCCGAACCGATGCGAAGGGCGAACGCCGTCCACTTCCGGTACAGACGCAGGCCGCTCGCCACCGCCTCGGAATCGTCCCGCTCCACACCCATGTAGTTCAGGTGGTTCTGAAATCCCTGCTTCTCGCCGAGCTCACCCATAGAAATCAGCGGGACGCCCGCGGAAAGGGCCAGCATGGCAAGCCCCTGTGGCAGTCTCCGGCTTCCCACCGGGGCAGTCACACACGCCCAGGTCCTCTCGATCAGGTCCACGAGTGGCTCGACCTCTTCCGGGGTAACTGCCGTCACCGGCAGGCTCGTCTCTGATAGCGTCGAATTCAGAAGGTCGGCCTCGTCTCCCTGCACAATCACCACGAACTCGACGTTCTCGATCACTTTCTGCGTCGAGGCCACCGTTTCCTCGAGTAACGAAATCGAATCGTGATCGGTAACCTTGCCGGCCCACAGAACGACGGGATGCCGATCGGGATCTGTCATGCCTACCGGCGTGTAAATATCCGTTGCCAGGCCCTTCGTGCCAAACAGCAGGTCGTTCTTGTAACCCATATCGGCCAGGTACTCGATCTCCCACTCGAGGGTAGCCGATATCACATCTGCCCGGAGCAGGCCCAGCCTGTTCTTGATTCTCGGGAGCACCGCGCGCAGGCCAGTCCTGTGCCGCCAGGCGTTGTGCACGAGGTCGTCGGAGGAGGAAACATGCGGCGATTTCGACATTCTCGAAAGTACCCTGCCGGCGATCCCCGCCTGTGGGCCAAACGTCCGTACAAGCTCAACTTCACGTAACTCGCGACGATTTGCAATAGCCGTCCACAAAAGCCCGCTAGTCGGCGAAAGCACACGCGGCCCGCTGAGCCAGGTAACCCTGTGGGCACGGCTCGGCGTAACCGTCGATTCACCATAGGGCGAAATGACAAACACTTTCGAAAACGACGCTGCATAACCGTCGATCAGGTCCTGGAAGGCCAGGTAGTTCCCGTTCTCAACCACCGCGGAAATCGGCGCAGAAGTAACCACCGCTACGCCACGCGGCCGTGGACTGAAGTCTATTTGGAGCGGGGCCTGGGCCATCGGAGTTTCTGCTGATTCCCGTGCGCACGCGCGAACGCCGGGATCGGGTGTGTCCGAAACCGACATTTCGGGCATCCCGCGTTAATGCGCATTGCG
>JASLNQ010000139.1 GCA_030745955.1 Dehalococcoidia bacterium
CTTTTGCCTTCGCACCGACGATGCTGATCGCGGCCGGATTCTGGATGTTGCGGGGTGTGTTCGATGAGATGGACGTGCCGACCCGGCAGTCGTACATGATGGCCCTTGTCCCGCCGGAGGAGCGTTCGGTGATGGCGGGGTCGGCGAACCTCGGGCGCGGCCTGGGAAGGATGCCAAGTTCGACGGCAACGGGTTTCCTGTGGGCGGGCGCTTACACGGTCGCGCCCTGGCTGGTGGGCGGTGGGCTGAAGCTGCTGTACGACTTCACGATTTACTTTTCGTTCAGGAACGTCGTACTTCCCAAGGACCCGGGGTCCGAGGGATCGTAGGGGGATCAGGGCTGATCTAGCCTGTCCGGCCGAGGTACATCATCGCCTTCGAGATGTCGACCGTTTCGTGCGGGATGCCAGTTGAACTGACCGCCGGCACCCCCTCTTCGGTTGTGAGGATAGTCCCGCCGGTGCCGACAACGCGCCCTGCCATCATGATCAGCCGGCCTGCCACGATTCCGTAGCTTGCCCTGCCTTGCTCGGGGTCGATGAGGGTCAGGTCGGCATCGTTTCCTTCGGAGAGCCGTCCTTTCGAGCCCAGGCCGATCATTCGGGCCGGGTTGAGGCTCAGTTTGAGCACGAGGTCGAGTGGGTCGAGGGCGCCGAACCTTACGAGCCGCATCGACTGCTCGATATTGACGTTTCTTGGCAATGCCCCGGCGTCGCTGCCCACGGCGTCGATAATGAATTCATCGCCGGCGTTCCTGGCGGCGGTGAGCTGGAAAGCGGAGGTTGCGTTGTTCACCGGGAAGCTCATCGGCACGTCGGTTTCGCCCTGGTTGAACAGTTCGACGCCACGTTCGCCACTCACAAGTACGAGCCCGGTCCGGATTTCTTCCACGGTCGAGGCATAGCCGTCGCGCAGGGCGGCACGAATCCCATCGGCTGTGGTGGCGTAGTTTTCGAGTCGCAGGCAGTTCTGGCACACATCGGCGAGGACGTTCCCGTTGGCATCGCACTTGCCGAGTGTGAAGTTGGGTCGGGCGAGGTGAACCTCGGAGACGACCTGATCGCGCAGGTCGTCGATGATCTGCAGCGCCTCCCTGATTTCCTGCTCGACGGGTAGCACCGACCCGCGGCAGTAGGCGTTTATGTGTGCGACGTGAACTCGACCCGTGCTACCGAGTAGCGCTGGGATCTCGCGGACCCCGTCGAGCCGGGAGCCGGTTTCGGTGGTGCCGACGTGGTAGGCGATGTATGCGCCCATGTCGTTGGCGGACGCGATGAACTGCGACGTTTCTTCCGGGGTGAACGGGTAGTAGCCGCCCCACATCTTCACCCCGAGCGAGCCCGCGGTTAGCGCGCTGGCGACGATGTCTTTGATCTGTGTCGCGGCCAGGCTTCCTTCCGGCACGGTTTCACCGGGTTTGAGATAGCCAAGGCTGCCGACGTTCACTCCCGAGCCACGGGCGGCGATGCCAGCGGTCAGGGCCTCCATGCTCCCGCCGAGGTCGATAACGGTCGTTGCGCCGGCTGCTGCGACCATCTGCAGGCCGAGTCCGCGAATCCTGCCAAGGTCGGCGGCGTTGGCGACGTGGACGTGCGTGTCGATCATGCCAGGGATGACCCACTGGCCCGAGGCGTCGAGCGTGTCGATGGCGAGGGCGGGGTCGATTTTAGGCTCAACACGCTCGATCACACCATTGGACATCGCGACATCGGCGACGGAATCGTAGCCAGATTCGGCGTCGAGGACGCGTCCGTTCGTGATCAACAGGTCGTAGTGGTCCAAGCGGAAACTCCCCCGAATTGCTCTGGTGTGCGGCAGAATTGAAGGCAGTTTATTCACTATCGGCAGATCGTGCCGCCCCCGGAGTGGGATCACCGCATGTGGCCCGGCACCCGGGAGCACGGGCGATTTCCGCTTTTCCAACTTGAACGCCAAATCGACACAATCACCCCGTCTGCTCGTAACGCCAGTTTTCTTTGGCGTACTGGCTTTCGCGCTGTTCAATTCACCTGCGATCACTATTGCGCAGGATGGCGCACGCAGTAGCTTGCAGGCCGCTGACGAAGCTATTCCCGGCTACGTGATGCTGGGCGAGGCGGTGGCCGGACCTCACACTGTCCAGGTGCAGGTGAGTCCTGCGAATCCGATAGTCGGCATTTCGCGCTTCGCCGTGAGGGTGCGGGATTCGCGGACCGGGGTGGACGTCGAGGGCGCGTTCATTCGGCTATTCGGGACACCTGCTGAACAGGGTGAGAAGCAGTATTCGCCCGCGCTTAACTCGCCGGTCGACCGGGTCTTCTACCTGGCGCAGCTTGAACTGGAGCATGCCGGGGTCTGGGCGATTGATGTTGATGTTGATTCCGAACTCGGGACCGGGGTGACCGTGATGTCGCTGCAGGTCGGTTCCCGTGCCAGGAGCGACGCCGGTGGATGGGGGGCGGTGTTGTTCCTTGTAGTGACGCTTGCGTTCGTGGGTGGAATTGCCTGGATTTGGTATTCGTCGAAGAAGGCACGAAAGCACCAGTTCGGGTAGTCTCAGTGCCAGTTGTGACGGTCGTACCATCAGTTGTACCGGCAATCAGAAACACTCTTGTGCCAGGGGACAGATACCCGGAAGTAGCGGAGCGAAATTCGTTTTGCGCGTCCGGGTACGGCATTTCTTCCGGTTGCGAAACGTCATTGATCGCCAGACATGAGAAGGTGCGGATCGTTACAGATGTCGGCTGATCCTCAGTTTGAGTACCCGCTGATTTCTTGACCACGCGTGCGCGCGGTGCTAGGTTTGCGGCTTACTTCCACAGTGCGTGGCTACCAATGAGGAACCGGCCTTCCCGGTGCGTCGCCAGTTCATCCGAAGGGTCAGGACCCGGTTCTGACCCCAGTTCTGACAAACAAGGAGCAGGATATGACGGAACCAGTACTTTTTGAGGCCGAGGATGCCGCTCCGAACGAGAGCGGCAGGGGGATGGTGGCCGAGGCTGCACCATTCGTTGCATCGGTCGAGCGACTTATGATTCGGGTTCGGAGTGCGAAGCTCAATGACCATACCCAGATGATGGACAACCTGCAGGCCTGGATCGACCGGGCCATGTCGGGTGGTATTGATGTCGTCAAGGACGGCGACAAGATCCTGGGGACATTGAGCGAGAACGTGCGAGAAATGATCCAGTCGCGCACGATGCTGCGCCGGGTCGTTTCGCCAATGGCCGGCCTGACCATCCTGGCGGGTCTGCTTGCGGGTTCGGCAGCCCTGGCTGTCGGCAACAACGCAGAGTTTCTTTCGATACCACTGGAGATCTTCATCAGTGCGATCATCTTCGGAATTGCCGGGAGTGCGCTTGCCGTGCTGCTCAGGACAATGACGATGCAGCACGAGTACACCGACAAAGTGGCTTTGCTGATGGTTGGACTCGCACGACCGCTGGTTGGTGGTGTGCTTGCGCTGGCAGTCTTCTCACTGTTTGGCGCCGGTATCATCTCGCTGCCGCTGGTCGCCGACCAGAACTCCACGACACGCGTAGCGTTCCTTGGCGATGGCCGTTTCGATGGCATCATGGCCGGTCAGCTGGCGATGTTCGCCTTTGCGTTCGGCGCTGGAATCCTCGAGGGTTACGTTACTCCCCGGTTCGCACGGGGTGTGGCGCGAGTCGCCGACCGGATCGGTTCGGTAACCGAGTAGTTTTCAACGAGACGAAAAAGAAAGGGCCGGACATTATGTCCGGCCCTTTCTATTATTAGCTGTTGGCCCACCAGATGATTACTGCGAAGACCACGACATAGAAGAGGAACCGGACCAGCAGTTGCCGTCTTGTGACCGAGCGCCGGCCATCGGGATCGCGGTCTCCCCGGTTCCAGAGATTCATCTGACTGCTTTCTCGTGTCTGTGTTACTGGGGCTGACCGGTGGGTCTGGTGACTAGCCCTTGTGGTTGGCCAACTGCTCCGCAAAGGTAAACACGGCAGGCAGGCCACCGGTGTGGAGGAATATTACGGTTTCGTCGTCGTCGAACCCACCCTCTTCGACCTGGTCGATCAGGGCCGCCATCGTCGTTCCGGTGTAGTTCGGATCACAGATGATCGCATCGGTCTGTGCCGCGATGTGAATCGCATCGGCCACCTGGGCTGTCATCACGCCGTAGCCCTCACCGACGTACTGGTCGAGCACTCGCATGTCGCTCTCTTCGAACGTAACGGGCAGGTCGAGCAGTTCCTGGATGTCGTTGCTGTGCTGGAAGATGTACTCGCCCAGTGGGAGGTCGTAGTTCACAGTCACGCCTGTGAACTTCCAGTCGAGTCCCATTGCCTTTGCCGCGATGATAAGGCCGCAGAGGGAGCGTCCTGCGACTCCGATGATGTGGACGTTCTTGAGGTCGTTCTCCTCGATTTGCTCCCGCATCTCGATCCCGGCCTGCACGAAGCCGACCATGCCGACGATCCTCGGGAACAGGTGGTCCTGGATCAGGTAGGGCTTGTGACCTTCTGCTTCGAGCTCTTCCTTGAGCTTCGTTGCGTAGCCCTCGGCGTCGCCTGACTGGTATTCGTCGAGCAGGTGCAGTTCGGCCCCGAGGACCTTGTCGACCAACAGGTTACCCTGGACCTGGCGGTTCGCCGCGTTCTTGAGAACAAGGACGTAACGCATTCCGATCTTGTTGGCCGCCGCAGCCGTCATCCGGGCGTTGTTCGAGTGGTAGTCCATGATGTTGATCATCACGTCGTAGCCTTCGTCGGCGACGTGGGGCATCTCGAACTCATAGTGACGGGCCTTGTTGCCACCGTAGGCGAGGCCGGTGAGGTCTTCACGCTTGATCCAGATGCTTGGACCGCCGAGTCGCTCGGTGAGTCTTGGCATCGGCTCGAGTGGGGTCGGCAGGTGCGCCATCTGGATGCGGGGGAGCTTGTCGACGATCTTCTGGAGTTGTTCGGGAGAGAGGTGTTGTGTCATGGTGCGAGAATTGTATTTGACGGTTGCGCCGAGGGTAATTGGAGATTGGCAGGTTACTCGCTCGGTTGACGGAGCCAGGCGGGTTGTCATCTGAGGTTGGAGGTTGGTAAGCATCTGGCTAGGCTTGCCGGGATCGACAAACAGTCATCCTGAATTCATTTTCAGGATCTATGACGACCTCTCCCGGTTGAACCTGCCTCCGATGTCCAACCGTTACTTCGTCTACATACTCGCCAATCGCGGAAAGATGCTCTACACGGGCGTCACTCGCGATCTATTCCAGCGTGTCTGGCAGCACAGGCGCGGATGCGGGTCAAGTTTCACGTCAAAATACCGTACTCACGAACTTGTCTGGTTTGAGGAGACTGACGATATTTCGGCGGCTATTGCCAGGGAGAAGCAGATCAAGACCTGGCGTCGGCAGTGGAAGAAGAATCTCGTAGAGTTTGAAAATCCTGGCTGGTTGGATTTGGCTGATGGGTGGTACGAGTGAGCGCTAGATCCTGAAAAGGAATTCAGGATGACAGTGCGGGCGCTCGCAACTCAGTCTGTGAACTTATCGGCGTGGGCGAAGAGTTGCGGGAGACCGCCAGAGTGGATGAAGCAGATCGTTTCGTCGGAATCGATTCGGCCCGCCCGGAGTTCGCCGATCAGGCCCGACATCGATTTTCCGGTGTAGTTGGGATCGAGCACCAGTCCTTCGGCCTTGCCAACCATTCGAATCGCCTCGATCACGCGGTCGTCGGGAACGCCATAGGAAGGACCGCTGTAGTCGCCCAGGACGGTCAGGTCGGACACGTCGAGTGAAACCTCGAAATCGAACATCTTTACGACCTCGGCCGACCGGTCGGCGGTGACTCTTTGAAACTCCTCGATACTGCCGGGGGAGTACTGCACCGCGGTTGCGCGCCAGTCGAGCCCGCGGTTCTTCGCGTAGAGCCTGAGACCTGCGATAGACCGCCCGGTGAGTCCCCAGAAACGAACGGGACCCACGACATCGACCGCTGCGAACTGGTCTTCAAGCTCAAGCCCGGTTTCGAGAAAGCCGATCGTGCCCATGATGTCGACAAACGGGTCGTCGGGCAGGATGTATGGCTTGCCACCCGCGGCGGCCGATTCGGCGAACACCTTTTCGGCTACCTGCCGACCGTATTCAGCAGGTGTGCGGTGAATTTCAGCGCCCATCAGCTTGCAGAGCAGCAGGTTGCCTGTGAGTGGCGCTGTAACCAT
>JASLNQ010000013.1 GCA_030745955.1 Dehalococcoidia bacterium
TCCGCGGGCGATTGGACCTCCATGCGTGGCACCGACAAGAGCACCAGGCACACGAGGCTGACAACCAGGATTCCGTACATGACCGCGCGTGCGCCAATCCTGTCGGACATCCACCCACCAAGTGCCCGTATGACACCGGATGGGAAGCTGAAAATCGCCGCCATCAACCCTGCACTGGCGATACTCATTGTGTAGACGTTCACGTAGTAAGGAATCAGCCATTGTGCAAGGGCGACGAAACCTCCAAAGACCAGGAAATAATAGAGGCCAAATCGCCACACACGCATGTACTTGAGGGGAGCCAATCGCTGTTTCAGGGTGTAACCGGCGTGCGACTCGATTTTCCTCGAATGCGTGAACAGGTAAAACAGCACACCCGTGATCGCCAGGACCGCGGCATAGATCTGCGGGAGAGTTCGCCAGCCTTCGATATTGGCTCCGTCATCCGTGAGCATCTTGAGAATCACAGGTGCGAACATGCTGGTGACGGCCGCTCCGGCGTTACCCGCACCGAAGATACCGAGGGCGGTTCCCTGGTGCTTTCGATCGAACCAGACGGATGTAAAGGCGATGCCTACCGCAAACGAACCGCCAGCCATTCCAAAACCCAGGCCGGCGAGAAAGAACGTCGCGAACGAATCGGCGTAGCTGACCAGGAACATCGGCACCGCCGCCACGATGAGTAGAACACTGAAAACGATCCGCCCGCCATACTTGTCGGTGAGTACGCCGAGGGGTAACCGCATGACCGAGCCCGTGAGCACGGGGATTCCGATCAACCAGCCCATCTGTGACTTATCCCAGTCGTATTCCCCGTTGTCGACAAGATAAGTGATCAGCACGCCGTACGTCATCCAGGCAGCAAAAGCCACGGTGAATGCGAACGTGCTCATACCCAGAACGGTATAGGCATGACCTCGTTCCGCAGGATAGGAGTTCAACTTGTGGGTCCGCCCGCCTGGTTACATCCCACCAGAGCGTCGATTCCAAATGACCACCTGGTACGGTCGCCACAGGTAAGTGATCGGGACCGTGACGATGTGAACCAGTCGGGTGAACGGGAAGATCGTGATAATCACGAAACCGCCCAGCATGTGCAGCTTGACTACCCAGGGCAGGGACGTGACGAACGTTGTATCGGGGCTGAACTTCACCAGCGAAATGAGCCACGGGACTGCGGTAAACAGGTACCAGTCCGAACCCCAGCGGAAGAACAACGCGACCCAGAACCCGAGGACCACTTGCGACAACAGGGCGACAAGCAGAACCCAATCCATGGTGGAGGTTACGGCAAGGATGCGGGCGTTGCGCAGGCGACGCAGAGTGAGCAACGCCAGGCCGAGTAAAGCGGCGAGCGCCAGTGCGAGCCCGATGACTTCTAGCACCCATAGCCTCGTCGGCTCGGCGATCAGGTCGGCCCAACCACTCGGCCACAGGAACGCAACGAGGTGGGCAAGCAGGATTATCAAGATGCCGTAGTGCCACGGCACCGAACCCCAGAAAAGTGCACGTCCTTCAAGAAACTGGGATGAAAAGCTTGAGTAGGAAAAGCGGTCGGTGTAGTAGCGGTACAGGCTGACCACCACCAAAAGCACGACAGCTACGTATGGAAATGCCACGAACAGCACGTCATCAACGAACATTAGCGTTACCTCCCGCATTGTTGAGAACCGGGAACAACTCCGGGGATGGTGGATCCACATCCAGCACGATCTGGAGAGCCCTCAACACGTTGGCATAGGGGTTGTATTCCTTCTGCTCCGGTTCATTGATCGTGGGTTCTTTTTCACGTGTCATCTTGGCCAGGGACGGAGCAAACCCAAACTCGATGATGTCGGCGACAAGTTCCTGATCGCTGCATACGGAAACGAATTCCAGCATCAATGACAACCGATCGGCCAGCTCGTTTTCTGGCGCCGTAAAACCGTGCGTGCGGTAGTGCTCTTTCAGCTCAACCAGGAAAACACTCCGCCGGTAGGTTTCTCCGAAGATCTGATAACCGATGTATGGATGACAGGTGGCGTTCAGATCGAAGATCGCTGTGTATACCTCTTCAACACGTTCGGGTGTCATGTCCTTGATAGCGAGCCGGAAATTGGCGAGTAACGAGGCCGCCACAGGGAAGATCTCCGAGATTTCGGCCTCCGCTGTCCGCACCTGCTCCCACAATTCCTCACCCGGGTAGCCCAGGATACTGGCCAGGTGTCCCAGCATTTTCTGTTTGTGAACGACATCCCGCGTCATCAGAATCTTCTCTCCGGAGCCGTGGTCCTGCCGAAACCACCAGCCTGCTTCTGCGTGTAGGGATCTCTCGTTTGCTCGATCGCCACCTCACGGGCCATTGGTGGCACGACGAACCGTTCTTCGTAGGTGGGAAGCGATGTTAGCTGGAATATCGCTTCTGCCTCTTCGGCAGTCATTCCGGCATTCTCCAGGGCTTTTGTCACCTCAGACTCGGGCACATCGCCTGCGCGCTCCGATCGCTTGAGGACCCGGACCGCAATCAGCTTCTTATAGACGGCCTCGATAATTCCTACGTTTCCGGCCGAAAACAGACTTGCGAGGTACTCGACCGGTACACGAGCGCGTTCCAACGCGCTTAGCAGCGGCCCGAGCCCCTCGGGGAAGTCTGCTGCGGCGTCGTACTTCCCGTTCTCATTGACCTTCGCCAGAACCGGCAGCATCGGGGGGACGTAGAAGAGCATGGGCAACGTGCGGTATTCGGAGTGAAGCGGTAGGGCAAGGTTCCACTGCTTCACAAATTTGTAAACAGGTGAATTCTGAGCCGATTCGATCATGGTGTCGGATATGCCGTTCGCCCTGGCACCCGCGATAACTTCGGGGTCGTTCGGATCCAGGATGAGAGAGCGTTGGGTTTCCACGAGGTCGGCCTCGGGTGCCGAAGCGTATTCCTCAATCCGATCCGCGTCGTACAACAGCAGGCCTATGTAACGAATCCGCCCGACGCACGAATGGAAGCATGCCGGCGGCTGTCCGCTCTCCAGCCGCGGGTAACACAGGATGCACTTCTCTGATTTTCCCGACTGCCAGTTGAAGTAGGTCTTCTTGTACGGGCAACCGGAAATGCACATGCGCCACGCCCGGCACTTGTCCTGGCTGATCAAGACAACCCCGTCTTCACCACGCTTGTAGATAGCGCCGGCCGGGCAGGCACCAACACAGGCTGGGTTAAGGCAGTGGTTGCATATTCTCGGCAGGTAGAAAAAGACCATCCGGTCGATTTCGTTGAGTTGTTCTCTCTCTTCGTCGGTGACGTTTTCCAGGTTGGGATCGTTCGATGCGTATACCGGTGAACCACCAAGGTCATCGTCCCAATTGGGTCCGGCTTCTACCTCCATCGGCTTGCCGGTGACCATCGAAATAGCACGCGCGGTTGGTTGATCGTCGCCCTCAGGGGCATTAAACAGACCTTCGTAGTCGTACGTCCAGGGCTCGTAATAGTCGTCCATCGTCGGAAGATTCGGGTTCGCGAAAATGTTCCCGAGAGCACCCCATTTTTTCTGCAGCTTCAGCTTCAGTTTCACCTTCTTGGGGTTCGACGTGTCTATCTTCCAGCCGCCCTGGTACTTTTCCTGGTCTTCCCACTTCGTGGGGTAACCGGTGCCAGGCTTCGTCTCCACGTTGTTCCACCACATGTAGTCCGCACCCTTACGGTCGGTCCAGATGTTTTTGCAGGCAATGCTGCAAGTGTGGCAACCGATGCATTTGTCCAGGTGAAACACCATGGAGACCTGAGATCGAACGTCCATCATTAACTCCTTAGCCAGGAACACTGGATGAGTGATTCACAGTCACCAGACGAATCGCACATATTCACCGAGTTCAGCATGGCTACCATTCCAATTTCTCTAGCTTGCGCACGACCACATACGTGTCCCGGGTGAAAATCCCGATGGGTCCCCAGTAGTTGAAGCCGTAGGTGAATTGGGCGTATCCACCGGCCAGCAACACCGGGTTAATGCGAGTACGGGTCAAGCTGTTGTGCCCACCGGCACGCCTTCCACCCCGTTCCTGCGATTTCGGGATGTAAATGGTCCGTTCAACCGCGTGGTAGTACAGGCACATCCCGGGTTGCACCCGGGCACTGACATTTGCTCGAGTCACTACGACACCGTTGTCGTTCACAACCTCCACCCAGTCGTTGTCCACAAGGCCGATCTTGTCGGCGTCCTCGACACTGATCCAGACCGGGTCCATGCCGCGCGACAGCGTGAGCATCCGCAGGTTGTCTTTGTAGGTGGAGTGAATGTTCCACTTCCCGTGCGGCGTGATGTAATTCAGCACGAGACTGTTTCCATCGACCGGCGTACGGACGATGTCACCGGTCTTCGAGTGATCGAGTCTCGGCTTGTACGTCGGCATCTGTTCGCCCCAGTCCATGTACCAGGGGTGATCGATGTACATGTGCTGGCGACCGGTAAGAGTCCGCCACGGCACCAGTCGATTAACGTTGATTGCCCACGCCGTGTAGGCGTTGCCATCGTTGACAAGACCGGTCCAGCACGGGCTGATCAATGTCCGCCGCACCTGTTGTTTGATGTCGAAGAACGACATCCTTTCCGCCCTGACACCTTCGGCCAGATCGGCCAATTCAATCCCGGTCCGTTCTTCCTCGTGCTTAAACGCCTGGTAGGCAACTTCACCGTTGGTTTCGGGGGCCGAATGCAGTATCACATTCGCAGCATCGAGGGCGTCCTCCAGCGACGGGTACTTATTGCCACCCCACTCCGTTGTGCGGGTGTGCCTTGAATCCGGCGGACCGCCAGACGGGGCTTCCATGAGTTCGGCGTACGACTGTTCTGCCGGAACATAAACGCCGTTCCCGCTGTAACCATCACCGGGTACGTTCGGTCCCAGCGTAATGAACTTGTTGTAGAGATTCGCGTAATCCCGCTCGACTACCTGCATGTGAGGCATGGTCTTGCCCGGAATCGCTTCCGCCTGGCCTTCGCGCCAGTCGGCGACATCGGTCTGACCGAGCTCGTCCGCAGTGTCGTGCATGAGTGGAGTTGCAACGATGTCTTTTACAGGTTCAGGGAAGGTTTGCGGAGCAATCTCGCTCACTTTCTTGGCGAGAGCCTTGAAAATGTCCCAGTCCGTCCTCGATTCCCACACGGGTGGAATAGCCGCGCTGAGTGGGTGAACGAACGAGTGGAGGTCGGTCGTGTTGAGATCGTTTTTCTCGTACCAGAACGCCGTGGGCAAAATGATGTCCGAGTACAGCGCGGTCGAGTCCATCCGGAAGTTGATATCAACGACCAGGTCCATTTTTCCTCTTGGCGCATCTTCCCGGAACTTGACCTCTTTCACGCTGTCCCTTGCGTGCTCCTCTGCGATCGCGTTATCGTGAGTTCCCAGGTAGTGCCTGAGGAAAAATTCATGACCCTTGGCGCTGGACTGTATGGCGTTGCCACGCCATATGATCCACGTACGCGGCCAGTTTTCTGGCGCGTCAGGATCATCAACGGAGAAATTCACATCGCCTGATTTGAGCTGGTCGGCGGTCCACTGCGCAGCGTCACCGCCTGCCGCTTCGGCCCTCGCGGCCAGTTCGATTGAGTTTTCACCGAATTGCGGGTAGGACGGCATCCATCCCATTCGGACCGATTTCGCTGTCAGGTCCATCGCATGGCCCTTGGCCCAGCGTGTTTCCTGTGGCACCGATGCATAATCGGTGAAGTCACCTTCATAGCGCCACTGGTCGCTGTTTACGTAGTGCCAGGTGGGCGACTGCTGCCGTCGCGGCGGCTTCGTCCAGTCGGTCGCAAATGCGAGAGTCGTCCACGGCGCCACCAGCGTGAGTTTTTCCTGGCCGACGTAGTGGTTCATCCCACCACCGTTCTGACCGGGGCATCCCGTGAGGATGAGGGCCGTAATGGGGGCGCGATACGACAGGTTGTTGTTGTACCAGTGGTTGATGCTGGCACCGATGATGATCATCGACTTGCCGTTGGTAGCCTCGGCGGTCCCGGCAAATTCCCGCGCCAGGCGGATAATCGTGTCGCGCCCGATGCCCGTCAGCTTTTCCTGCCATGCCGGGGTATAGGCGTTGTCGTCGTCGTAACTGGTGGGGTAGTCGCCCTCAAGCCCTCGACTCACGCCAAACTGAGCCATCGTCAGGTCAAACACGGTGGCGGTGGGCACCCTGCCCTCCGCCGTTTCCACGTACCTGATCGGCACGCCACGGAGCCTGGTGCTCTCGCTTTCGAAATCGTTGTACGAAACCTGGACGACTTCGTCGTGCTCATCCAGATACGACAGCACAGGAGTGATCGGGCTGTCGTCCAGCCCGTCCTCCATCTTGAGGTTCCACTTTCCGACCTCGTCGCTCCAGCGGTGCCCGACGGAGCCTTTTGGCGAACGGTGTTCACCGCTGGCTGCGTCATGGACCAGGAATTTCCAGTCACCGTTTTCAACACCCTGGTATCGGGCAAGGCGGTTTGCACGAAGCATGCGCCCGGCAGCGTATCCGCCTTCGATCTTTTCCAGTTCCACCACGAACGGCGAGTCGGAATAGCGCTCAAGGTAGTCTTTGAAGTACGGCACCTCACGATCGACGTGAAATTCTTTGAGGATGACGTGGTTGACGGCCATCCAGAGGGCGGTGTCCTGCCCGGCGGTCACCGGGATCCACTCGTCCGAGAACTTCGCCACCTGGCTGTAGTCCGGTGAAATGACGACAAACTTGGCGCCGGCGGTGCGCGCCTCTGAAATGAAATGGACGTCTGGCGTCCGTGTCATGTTCAGGTTGGCACCCATAGATACGATGAACTTCGAGTTGTACCAGTCGGCACTTTCGCACACGTCAGTTTGGTCGCCCCAGATCTCCGGGAAAGCGTTGGGGAGATCGGCGTACCAGTCGTAGAAACTCATGTTTACGCCGCCGAACAGTTGCAAGAACCTGGATCCGGCAGCGTATGACAGGTAAGACATCGCAGGAATCGGCGCGAAACCGAAGACACGGTCGGGACCCCACTTCTTTGCCGTGTACAGGCAAGAGGCGGATACGATCTCAAGCACTTCATTCCAGTTGGAGCGTCGGAATCCACCCTTGCCGCGCGCGGTCTGGTAGCGAGAACGTTTTGTCTCGTCTTCTACGATTGAGGCCCAGGCGTCGACCGGGTTGGCGTGCTTTTCCTTCGCCTGTCGCCAGAAGTCCATGAGCGGGCCGCGAACGTAGGGATACTTGACCCGGATCGGGCTATAGACGTACCAGGAGGCCGAAATGCCGCGCTGGCAACCACGTGGCTCGTACGGTGGCAGACATTTGTTCAGCGCCGGGTAGTCAACCTGCTGCATCTCCCAGGTGACGATCCCGTCCTTCGTGTAAATCGCCCATGAACAGCCACCGGTGCAGTTCACTCCGTGAGTGCTGCGAGTGACATTGTCATGCTGCCAGCGGTTTCTGTAGAGCTCTTCCCACCGGCGCGCTTTGGGATCTACTAGGTCTTGGATCCATCCCATAACAGTGCAGTCTCCTTGATTCCTAAGTGGCCGTCACGATGGCGACTTTTATCGCCGTGACGAAGTCGCTGACTCATCCCAGAAAAGCCCGGTCAGCAATCGTTTCAATATGTTTCCCGAATGATCGCTCGATAGCGCGGTTGTCGGAACCATCGACTTCCGGACACCCCGGAGGCGGCGACGCCAGATGAGCTGCGTGAACAACGCAATGATGACAACACCACCCACTGCCACCCCGAAAAGTTGTACGACCTGTGCAGTTTCCCGTGCGGAGATATCGGCAGATTTGAAGAAGGCCAGCAGGTCGGATTTTTCCTGGTCAGTTAGCGGCCGTTCGCTAAAGATCGGACTCATCGGAGCCACGGTTTCCGGCCAAACGATCAGAGCATCACCGAGCTTTGCGTAGGCACCGGTCAGGTCAGGCCCGAGCGAGCCCCCACCGAAGGCACCAATTCCACTACTGCTATGGCATGCGGCACACGATGGCCCCCGGTTTTCGAACCGGTTCGGTCCGGTGAACAGGTTTTCTCCCCGTTCCGCGTTTCCCTCACCAGCCGGAGCCGAGATGAGTTCTGGTTCTGGTGATCTTGCGTCCGGTCCCGAAAGGGTGCCGAGATAGGCGATCAGGCTTTCCAGATCGCCGGATGAGAGCGATGCTCCGACTGTGGCCGGCATGGCGTCTAGAAATCCCTCAACGATAACTGCACCCGGGTCGAGGATCGACTCGCGGATGTAGTCTTCGGAAGGCGCCCGATCAACAATGCCGGCGAGTCCCGGCCCAACGAGTGGGTCGGTTCCGGTGGAGTGACACACAGCGCAGTTCGCAGTGAATACCGATTCGCCATCGGCAACGGACTGGGCATGAACGGTTGTCCTGGTGCCGAAGAACAATGTCACAGCCAGAACTGCGAGCAAAATCAGGAGGAGAAACGGTCGTTGCAGCGAGGTACGATTTCCGATCTTTTTGATCATTGTGGTGAATCCGATGTGATCGCCTTTGGTTGGGCTCGCCTCAGCAAGGCGGTGATACCCCCGCCTGTTCGCTGACATATGCGAGCAGATCGGCAAGTTTCGAGAAATAAATCTGTTGTTGTTGCGCATCGAGCACTCGCCACCGCCATTGTGGCTCCGCCGTGTCTTCTGCCCCTTCCAACCACAGAGTCATGACGAAAGAGTTCCTCCGCGTGACGGGTTTTGCCACCTGCTCTTCTAACTGGCTCGCGTCGTGTGTGATCTTTTTCTCATTCGGGTCTTTCATGACGCTTACACACCTTTACCAGCCCCTCGAAATCGAGGTTTGCGTGCAGTCGGGAAAATCTAAGCGTTCCGACCGATGCCGGTTCGAAACATCTATCCGGATCATAGGACACCCGATCGCGCTTACTCGCCGCTTACAAGCGAGTGTCAACAGCCGCGATGGTGATCGGCCTGGAGGGGTGGGACCGGGTGGCTACGGCAGTTCTGCAAATATCATCCGCTGCAGGCGTCGCGTCTCGGGCATCGGCTCGATGCCTAACTCTCGCCGGAGCAGGTCAATACAGACGGAATACTGCCGTTGTGCGTCGGAGCGCCTCCCGGCCGCGAGCAGGGCCTCGATCAACCGGCGGTGGACCTGTTCCCGGAGCGGATCAATCCGAAGGGCGCGTTGGTAGTAAACGACGCTCTCGTCCGGGGCGTCCCACTTGTCGTGTTGACTTCCGATTTTCACCGCGATGTCCAGGACTGTTTCCCGCAGGTTTTCGCGCTCAACCCAACACCACTCCGCGTACGGGTCATCCTCAAACAGATCGCCCGTATACAGGTCAATAGCGGCACTATACGAGTTGACGGCACTGCGCCAGTCACCATTCCGTTCTTGTCGCCCGCCCAACTCAACTGCCTGGCGAAAATCCCGTACATCACACCGGTACGGCGCATCTGGACTGATGTAATAGCGGTCACCGTCATTGCATATAAAGGTCCAGCGCCGCTTGTAGCGCTGGGAGGTTGGTTCGATGGCACGTCGCAGCGCGTGGATCAGAACGTACAGACGATTTGCCGCAATACTGGGATCGGTACCGGGCCACAGGGTTTCGATCAGCATGTCCCGGGAAACAGGTCTCCCGTCGTTCACCAGCAGTATCTTGAGCAGCACCAGGGCGCCTCGACGCTGAACCGCGTCCGGTGGCAGCAGAGGTCCGTTTCTGTAAAGCTCAAACGATCCAAAACAGCGAATATTGAGGAACGGTTCGTCGATCTTCTCCGGTGAAGCATCGTCGATTCGGGGCGAGTCGAGATGTCCATTCGCCACTCCCGCTTTATTCGGGGGGATATCCACTGCGACGCTTCTCGAAGCGGTGTCTCGTGCCTGTCTCAGGCTGGGAGCCGCCTGAGTGGCAATGGCGAGGAGCAGTGCAAGGTGATTCGTCGGAGGCGACGGAACGGTACCGTGGTATTGAAGTCGGGCGATTCCCACATACTCACTTTCTGCAACCAGTGGTATGCAGTGAGTAAAACCGGTGGTCGCAGGCAAGTGCTGGCACGGGGATGGCCACTCTGTACGTTGACCGTTTAGCGCAATCCCGTGCCTTTCGACCAGGGCCGGGCATGCCAGGTTGGCGGGGTCTTGAATATCTCGGCACAGCGCGTCCTCGACTCCACCAATAGTGAAACGGTGCGCGGTTCCCCTGAGGTCCGGGTTGTAAACAATCAACTCTCCGGTGGCGGCACCACCGACGCTCATCATTGTCTGCAACAGATGACGCGACAGGGCTTCGAGTTCCACCTCAATGCCGTTTGGGGTCGGTTGCGGCACAGCGTCGAGTCGGGCCCTCAACGAAGTGGATTCCAGTGCCGCCGCCAAGGGGACACTCGCCAGTTCAAGAATACTTTGCGCTTGGACAAGGTTCACGTCCGGCCGTCGGGCGGCGATGTTCAGTGTTCCAAGGATGCCATCCGAACCCCGCAACGGCACACACAGGTAGGAAACGAATCCTGCAGCCTTCACCCGGGTACGCAAATAGCGCTCATCAGCCGACAGGTCAGTCGTATGGACAGCGGCGCTACGGGTAAACACCAATCCCGGAAACCCTTGCCCTGCGCGAAATCGGTTGATCTGGGTGAACGCAGACTCGAACGGGCTACGTACAGAAGAGAGGAGCATATCGTCAGTACCGGGCTCCCGCAGGAACAACTCCGCGGCCTCGACATCGAGGGTTTGCCTGATCCAGTCGAGAGTGTGCTGGACACCCGAACTGGCTATATCAGCACCAATGCTTGCAGTGAAACTCACCACGTCGACAAGGTCATTCGGCGTGTTGGCCGTTGACTCACTTGTCACTCGTGAACGAAGGGTATCTTCAGATGAGTCTTCTGCCAGGGTGACGAGGGCTCTACCATCCTGCCCCGAGAGTGCGACAACGCTACAGTTCAGCGAAACTCCTCCTCCGCCATGATCTGCCACCATTGGACTGGCGCGACCGGTTGCTCCCGCCCGCGTGGCTCTGAAAGCTCGACAGTCCAACCGGCAGACCGCGTCGCCAGAGGCATTACGACCACCAACTGCGGAAGCACAGTCCAGGCCGATGGCGTCGTCACCCGCGATGCGCAGCAGTTCGCCTGCGGCATCGCTCCACAGAAGGATTCGCTGATCGCGATCAATTACGAAACTCGCCATGGATAACTGATTTTCTGCGTTGTTTTCGCCGATCATTGGGATGTTCAGATCGAAGCACTCGCCACGGCTGTATTAAGCAACAAATAAAACAGGCATCGGCCCAACTGGTGTGAGCATTCCGTAAACAATAGCCTTTTTTGCAGGGTTATGGCAGCATCTTCACGCCCTAGTTAGCGACCTTGAAGTGCCGTTTGAGTGCTCGATATAACTTGCCAGAATTTGCGGGGAAGACGAGGGACTCAGGAACGAATTTTAGCTGTTGCAACTTGCGATTGCTGCAATATGCGGCCGCGAAGGCATCGGTCGTTCAGGCGCAATCTTCTGTCACACGTGTGCCCTAACCGCGACAACGTCCTGGCCAGGGAATGGCTCGGGTATACCGAATGTGGTGGCCCGGGACGTTTTTATTTTCGCATTCGGCGAGGATTCCGAAAAAATAAAAACAGATATTTCCATGACGCAGTGTGCGGAGTGAAGGTCGACTACGTCTCGGTTATTCGGGACGCGCAGCAAACCGCAATGGAATCGGGTTCATAGGTGGTGGACCTGATGGGGACTCCTCACCGTTAGCCTTCATCCGCTCCGCGTGTTCGGCTGCCAGCCGGTCGCGGACATCGTAGAGGACACTGCCCATGCGGGTTTCGTGGTAGAACCAGGTCCACATCCGGGTTCCCCCTGGCGGATGAGATCCCGGTTGCTCCTTCGCCGCCTCCATGTAATACGCCTTCACGTCGTCGGCAAGGTAACGGACCACTCCTGGCGATGAGCCGGGCAAACCTCCTGGCAAGTCGGGATTATCTCCAGAAGCAACACCGGCAAAGAACTCGGCGATTTCGGGCATTGAATCGGCAGTAAAACCGCTGAGACCGAAAGTCGTGCGCCCCAATCGACGCATCGATTCCTCGTACCAGGGGGCCAGGTACCCGACTTCCGACACAAGAGACAGCTGCAGCGCTTCGGCCGGACTGGCTGCCTCTTCGAGCGGTGGAAGTGGCAGCACGCAGCTCCAACCGGAGTCACTCTCGGCCGTTTCCGGTGCGTCGTGCGGATAGTCTTCGATAACCGGACCCGTCTCAACGGCAAACAGGCGGAGAAGGGACCGCAGAACGTCGAGTTGAAAGTCGGGACGGTTGGGTGAGCCCAGAGGTCGTCCCAGCTCGAAGGGTACCCACAGCGAGCGGGAGGGCATTATCTTTTCAGTGTGCTCGCGTATCAAGCTGATCCCGGCCGTGGCAACACCCGCGGCCTCGATGTAGTGCTGGAGCCCGCCCACGGCGCGCGTGCAGTTCGGTCAGATCGGCACCAGGACCGTGGCGGTAACCCCGTCTTCTTTCAAAAGCTTCGCAACCTGCGGTCCGGTCTCGGTCATCCGGCTCGGATCAGTGGCACCCATGAACGAGTAGTGCCACCGGGCGACCGAGCCGATCTCACCGTTCGCTTCGAGCTGCCGGAGCCGTTCCAGGGGAAAGACCACGTTGGCGTCTTGTTGATAGCCGCTCCGATCGAAGTTGACGCTCACATGGCTCATCGTCAATTCTGAAAAATCGAGGTCGCCCGGCAACAGACGGTAGTCGGTAGCCCCACCGGCGAACTTGGCATCACTTGCCCGGTGCAGGCCCGCGGTCGAAATGATCGCGACGCGGGCATCCTTCAAATCGGGTGCCGTGGCCCAGGGAGTTGGGCCGTAGTCCTGGATGGGCAGGCTCAAGAGGTGCTCTGCGTACTCCGGGGATAAATCCGTCAGTCTCACCATGTTCTAGTCTCAATCCGGTAATTGCCGGTCCGACGGCCAAAATGAACACACAGGATCGAGCTGGAAAATCAGCCCTTCCCAGGACATCACGCCATTATCCGATGCTGATCGGGGTGCAAGAGGCGCGAATTTTCTGCCCCTCGCAATCGTACGCTCTGGTCTTCACACTAAAAGCGGTGCCAGATTGCGTGGCAGAAAAACTGAACCTTCCCGTAGTGATGTCTTCGGGGTGAAGCTCAGTTCTGCCCCGACGTTGCGTTTTGACAGAACCGAATGTAATCGGTCAGGAAACAATTGCCTCTTCGAGCCGTTGTTTGAATACCGACTTCGGGACCGCCCCCACTACGCGCCCGAATTGTTCGCCCTTTTTGAATATCAAGACTGTCGGAACACTGCTGATGCCATAGTCGGCAGTCGCACGCGGGTTTGAGTCCACGTTCAGACTGGTGAATTTGATCTTGCCTTCATAGTCCCCTGCGAGATCGTTGAGCGCTGGCGCAATCGCAAAGCATGGCGGGCACCAGGATGAGGAGAAGTCGACCAGCACGGGGATGTCTGAATTCAGAACGACTGAGCGAAACTCCGAATCGCTTATTTCGTGTAGCTTCGTCATGCGGCCAAACACCTTTGATAACAGAATTAACCGCCGGATGATACACCCGTCAGCAGTCCCGATTAGAGGTTGACACCACCAACGCAACGACCTCACATCATCGTTATCTCGCGCTCGGGCACAGGTCGGGAATTAAGCCAGTTTTATTGGTCGGTGCACGCATGATCCGGAATAACCTTCACCCCGATTCAGGGGAACCGGTCACTTTCCTAATTACCACCGTCACGCTGAACCTGAACAGAACCCTGCCCGGTGACACGGGGATCCTGCCTGGTTTTGTTGAGAATGCACTATGCTCGCTCTCCCGGGTCTTCCGTAATACATCGGACTCGACCACCGCCGAACCCAGGGATACTTCCGACCTGGAGCCAGATCACCTTTTGATTTTCACGCACTCCGTCAATCAGTAATCGACACAGCCCTGGCTCCCAAATCCGTAGACATCTTTGTAGTAGGCATGTGCGTACTGGCCGTGTATGCCTGTCTGCTCTCCGAGCAGTTCCGTAGTCGCGCCGAGCGAGCCGACAGCGCGCTGGACCGTCCTCGTTGTCTTCCTCCTGGGTCAGCAGCACGGTATTGACCCCTACCCGCTCGCATGCCCTGACTCCGAGAATCGTCTCCACGAACCGCTGGCCGCGGATATCCGTAGTGACAACTGCGCCACTCGCACCGAGATGGGTGCAAGGTCACTGGCCGCAAATCCGAGATAATAGGTGGTAACGATCGCGGGGGCAGGTCAACCTGATCGGGCAGGTGAGACGAATAATCGGAATGGAGAGTGTGACGGTGTCGCAGCACTCGTCAGGGGCGGCAGGGGCAATCGGGCTGGTCGCTGGCCCACCTTCACCGGGACGATGCAAATATCCGGATACCACTCAAGATCGAAACGACAGGTAGATTGGTGGTCAGCTAGACAATGACAAAGTTACGGGTTGTTCATTACGTAAACCAGTTCTTCGGAGGCCTGGGCGGTGAGGAAGAGGCCAACGCACCGGTCCAGGTGCAGGAAGGCGCCGTAGGTCCCGGGAGGGTCCTGGACCAGGCACTCGGTGACGGCGGCGAGATTGTTGCAACCATAATCGCCGGCGACAATTTTTTTGTCGAAGAAACCGAAAAATCCCACCCCGCCGCAATTAAGGCGCTTAAAACTCACAAGGCCGATATGGTCGTCGCCGGTCCGGCATTCGACGCCGGTCGCTACGGGCTTGCCTGCGCCCAACTCTGCGCACTGGCCCAGGAAAACGGTGTCCCGGCCGTGACCGCCATGGTGCCCGACAATGCAGGCGCACTCACCTACGGCGCAGGTATAACTATCGTGCCCACCGGGATCAACCTCACCGAGATGGCCGCCGTGATGGCCTCGATGAGCCGGATCGCGGTGAAACTCGGTAACGGAGAGGAACTCGGTTCTGCCGATGAAGAGGGATACCTGCCGCGTGGCCTGCGTAAGCCGGTGGTCCGTTCACAAACCGGCGCCCGGCGGGCCGTCGATATGTTCGAGGCCCGTCTGACCGGCCAGCCGTTTACCAGCGAGGTGTTCATCCGCAACTACGACGATGTCGCTCCACCCCCGGCTCTGCAAACCCTTGCCGGCAAGACCGTGGCGCTCGTGACCAGCGGTGGGATGGTCCCGCTGGACAACCCCGATGGCCTGAATTCGGCTCGCGCCGAGGCATTTTTCCGTTACGACATCGAGGGATTGTCGGAACTGAAGACAGGCGAGTGGATGTCGGTTCATGGTGGTTTCAACACCCGCTGGCTCAACACCCACGACCCCAACTATGCACTACCGCTGCGGGCCATTCGCGAGCTAGAGAGCGAGGGTGTGCTGGGCAGCGTCTATCCCACGTATTTCGCTACTACAGGAAACCAGACCGCCGTCACAAGCGCACAGGCGATGGGCAAGGAGATCGCTACCGAGCTGAGTGAGCATGCGATCGATGCAGCGCTACTGGTGGCTACCTGAGGTAGCTGCAATCGTTGCGGTGCAACGATAACGAAAGAGATCGAGCGTCGCGGTATCCCGGTGGCGATCATGTCGGCCCTCCCGATGATCCCCCTGGCTGTCGGTGCGAACCGCGTTGTGCGGGGCGTACGCGTCGAACACGTCTGTGGCGATCCGGGGCTCTCACCCGAACTCGACAAGGCGCTTTCACGACGGATTGTCGAAACAGCAATCGAAGCGCTTCAAACACCGGTGGAGGGTCCGACGGAGTTCGTCCCCACCGATTCCGGTGCGGAAAAGGAGACGGTCGATGTCTCTTGAAGTGGGTAGCTTCCCGGTAACAGACATACAGTTCGGGCCTGAGACGAAATATCATGCCGGTTTGCTCGTGGTGAACCGCGAAGAGGTGATGGCCCTGGTTACACAGGACCCCCTCGTTCAATCGGCGAACATCGACGTTGCGCGCCCGGGCGAATCGACGCGGGTGATCAACTATTCCGACGTGATCGAGCCCAAGGTCAAAGTACGCGGCGGAGGCCAGGCATACCCCGGCATTTGCGGCCGTTCTTCCGAGAGGACGGGCGAGGGCCGTACGCACC
>JASLNQ010000140.1 GCA_030745955.1 Dehalococcoidia bacterium
AACCGGATGTTGCCAAACTGCCACGTCCGGTGCGTGTCGGTGTTTACTGCAAATTTTACACCCAGCTCGACTGCCCGCCGCACGTGGTCGGCCTTCAAATCGAGTCGGTCAGGCGAGGAATTGATCTCCATCACGGTACCCGTCCGGACCGCCGCTTCGAGCACCGCAGTTATGTCCATCATCACGGGCGCCCGGCGTTCCATCAGGCGCGCTGTGAGATGGCAGATCACGTCGACATGTGGGCTTTCCATGGCGGCGATAACCCGGGCCGTCATGGTTGCCGCGTCCTGGTCCATGCCTGAATGGATCGAAGCGATGACGATGTCGAGGTCTTCCAGCAGCTCATCGTCGTAGTCGAGCGTGCCGTCGGGCTTGATGTCCAATTCCGTACCGGTCAGCAGCCTGACACCTTTGGCTTTTCCGGAGCCCTGCCCTGATCCCGGCCCTGACTGGGTAGCGTCCATTGCCCGCACCGCCTCGTTGTGCTCGATCAGCCGGTCGGGCTTGAGGCCGTTTGCGACCGTTGCGCTCGGGGAGTGATCGGTAATGGCCAGGTACTCGAGGCCGCGTTGTTGGGCAGCAGCGACCATTTCTGCCATGGGAAAGCGGCCATCCGACCAGTCGGTGTGTGAATGGAGGTCACCCCGAATGTTTTCAGGCCTGAGGATGCCGGCCATGGCATCCATGTGCTCGCACGTGAGAGCGCTGACATTAGTGGCCCGTGCGATCTCGCCGGTGTCTTCACGCATTTCAGGCGGGATAAAGTCGAGACCGAGACGACCGTAAACACCCCATTCGCTCGTGGCTTCAACCGGCGCGCCGGAATTCGCGTCGAACAGTCCCTCACCGGTAAGCCGGAACCCGGCCTTTCGCGCGAGTTTTTCAAGCCGGGTCCCGTGGGCGACCGAGCCGGTTGCATAAACCAGTGCACCGGCGAACGCCTCGGGTGAAACGCACTTGATCGAAAACTCCAGGCCGTTTTGATCGGCGAACCTGGCACTCGTCCCGTCACTGCTCAGGACGACATCTGCGTTGCTCAGTCTGGTAAACGCAGCGACGATGAGCGGGGTGTTCATGGCAGCATATCCGCCGACGGCGCGCACGGCGCACACCAGGTTGATATCGCCAACCAGTTCGGCCCCGCGCCGAACACTTCCCGCCACTTCGATCCGCTCGATGCCCGGTCGGCTCTCCGTTAGCTCAGCGACCACGCCCGCGGCCGCGTCTACCGCCCTGCCGAGGCCGATCCTGCTGCCCTGCTCGATCCGCATATTCACGTGCCGCAGGACCGACTGCGAGACCCTTATGCTGATCCCGGACACCGACAGGATCTCGCCGGAATCGATCGATGCGGCCAGTTGTTCGAATGAACCGATGCCCAGGTCGCGCGCCGCACTCATCGCTATTTTCGGGCCGATCCCCGGGATCTGTGTGAGTTCCAGCACGCCTTCCGGAACCTCTTCCTGGAGCCGTTCCAGCAGCCCCAGGCGTCCCGTCCTGACCAGTTCCTGTGTCTTTGCGACGATCGCCTTGCCAAACCCGGGAATCTCGCGCATCCGCCTGGTGTCGTCCACGATGTCACGGACCGGGAACGGCAGGCTCCTGATGGCTTCGGAGGCGTTCGAGTGAGCACGGACTTTGAACACGTTTTCGCCCTTCGCCTGCATTAACACGGCGACATCGGCGAACACTCTGGAAATAGCGTTGTTGTCCATCGACAACAGGTTACCGCGCGTGGGGGCGCGTGCAGTGTCGGTGAGAGCTGTGTTGTCAGGTGAATCCGCCGAGGTCCCTCCACTTCGCTTCGCTTCGGTCGGGAAATGGGGACTTTGCCCGTGGGCCTGCGGGCCGGTGTCCATTATTGACAGGCTCAAGTCGATTTCCCGAGCGCAGTCATCGGAGCCGGGGAAACCGGGGCTGGGTGCCCGGCCTAGCCCTGTTTGGCCTGCTTCCGCTGCAGGCGTTCGAGCTTGCGGCGCTCGGCGCGTGACATCTTCCGGCCATCGGGGGTGTGAGTTGGTATTTGCGCCAGGCTAGAGCCCCCGGGCTGGCCGCTGCCGTGCCCGGAGTTGACATTCGCCATCACCGACCGTTTGCCGGCGACCGCGCTGGCCCTCTGGGTCGAAACATCGGCATCGGCCTTCGTTGCCGACATCTCCCGTGCCTGGGCCTGCTGTGTTGCCTGCTGTGTCATCGCCACCCTGAAGATCGTCCGTGCGACCGCCGACTTGATCGTGGTGTCAAGCGAAGCGAACATCTGGTAGGCCTGTCGCTTGTAGGCCACGAGTGGGTCCCGTTGACCGGCAGCCTCCAGCCCGATTCCCTGCCGCATGTTGTCCATCGACGTCAGGTGCTCGACCCAGTGCTCGTCGATGGTCCGCAGCATGATCGTGCGCTCGAGCCGGTGGAGCAGGTCTTCACCGAACTCCTCGGTCCGTTTATCGTAGATCGTGTCGATCAGGTCGAGGAAAGCCTCGTCAGGCCGCATTTCGTAGATGTCGTCCGCCGCAGGGAAGCCCTCACGCGTTGGGAAGACCATCATCAGGTCACGAAACAGACCTTCGACATCGTAGTTTTCGTTTCCGCCAGAGATGCGTGTGCTGACGATTGTCCGCAGTTCTTCTTCGAGGTATTCACTGATCGTCGGGCGCAGGTCCTCGCCATCGATGACCCTGTCACGCAGCCGGTAGATTACGTCGCGCTGGATGTTCACGACATCGTCGTAGTCGACCAGGTACTTCCGGATCTCGAAGTTCTGGCCCTCGACCTTTGTTTGCGCGGTTTCGACCGATTTCGAGACCATGCGGTTCTCGATCGGCACATCCGCCTCCCAGCGGAACAGGTTCATCGCACCCCTGATGCGGTCGCCACCGAACCGCCGGACGATGTCGTCTTCGGTCGAGAGATAGAACTGGGTCTCGCCGGGGTCGCCCTGCCGCCCGCACCGGCCACGGAGCTGGTTGTCGATACGGCGGGACTCGTGCCGCTCGGTCCCGAGTACGAACAGCCCGCCCTTGCCAACGATCCCGTCGTGGTCTGACTGCCACCCTGCTTCCGAGGACGCAGTCATGTCGGGATTACCGCCGAGGATGATGTCGGTACCGCGACCGGCCATGTTCGTGGCGACCGTTACCGCACCGGGCGTGCCGGCCTCGGCAACTACATGCGCCTCGCGCTCGTGCTGCTTGGCGTTTAGCACGTTGTGCGGGATGTTCTTCCGCTTCAACAGGCCGGCCAGCAGTTCAGACTTGTCGATGCTCGTCGTGCCGACCAGCACCGGTCGGCCATCGTGGTGGAGCTCGCCGATCCGTCCCGCGATCGCGTCCCACTTGGCCTCCTCGGTCATGTAGATGAAATCGCCGTGGTCGAGGCGCTGCGCGGGGCGGTTGGTCGGGATTTCGACCACTTCCAGCTTGTAGATCTTGTTCAGTTCTTCCGCTTCGGTGGTCGCCGTACCGGTCATCCCGGCCAGCTTGTCGTACATGCGGAAGTAGTTCTGGAGCGTGATAGTTGCGTAGGTGTTCGACTCACGCTGGACGCGCACGCCCTCCTTCGCCTCAAGCGCCTGGTGCAGACCGTCGGAGTAGCGGCGACCGGTCATCAGCCGGCCGGTAAATTCGTCGACGATGATGATCTCGGACTCCTGGACGACGTATTCGCGGTCGCGGGCATAGACGTGCTCGGCGCGGATGGCGTTCTCGGTGAAATGCGAGAGGACATCATTTTCGGGGCCGTACAGGTTTTCGACCTTGAGTTCGCTCTCGATCACCGCGATGCCCTCTTCGGTCAGGACGATCGTCTTGCGCTTCTCCTCGACTTCAAAGTGGAGATCGGGGGTCAGCCGTTTCGCCAGCACGGCAAACTTCCGGTATTCCTGGCCCTGTTCGCGGGCGGGACCCGAGATGATGAGTGGCGTCCGAGCTTCGTCGATGAGGATGTTGTCCACCTCGTCGACGATGGCGTAGCTGCGCCCGCGCTGAACGCGGCGGTCGGCTTCCTCGACCATGTTGTCGCGCAGGTAGTCGAAGCCGAACTCGTTGTTGGTGCCGTACGTGATGTCGCACGCATAGGCTTCCTGTTTCGTCGCCGCCTGGAAGTTGTCTTCTGGCAGCCGCACGGGGGCCGTCGATTCGCCCGTGCCGTTTTCACCGGAATCCTCTTGTGCCACATTCGCCAGGGGTGCTTCGGGGTTGAAGACCCACGAGGAGTCGTTCTGCAGGCAGCCTACGGTCAGACCCAGAGCGTGATGGACCGCGCCCATCCACCCGGCATCACGTTTTGCCAGGTAGTCGTTGACGGTGATTACGTGGGCGCCTTCGCTGGTGAGGGCGTTGAGATAAGTCGGCAGCGTTGCGACGAGCGTCTTGCCTTCACCCGTGCGCATCTCGGCGATCTTGCCCTGGTGGAGGACGATGCCACCGATCAGCTGGACGTCGAAGTGACGCATGCCGATGTTCCGCCTCGATGCCTCCCGGACCGCCGCGAACGCCTCGGGCAGAAGGCTGTCGAGGTCTTCGCCGTCCTGGTAGCGGGCACGGAGGTCTGCGGTGACGGCCTTAAGCCCTTCGTCGCTGAGCTTTTCGTACTCGGATTCGAGACCGTTGATCTCGTCGGCGAGTGGCTGGATCGCTTTTAGCGCTTTTTCGTTGGAATCGCCAACGATTTTAGTGATTAGCTTGAACATATGGGGCTACAGGCCCACCACTGCGCATCTCAGGTCCGTGCACGGAGCAGGTTCATTCAGTGTGCAATGGGTTGAACAGTTCTCCGACCGAACGGCCTTCGTGGATTCGCCTGATCGCTTCTCCAAGAAGCGGTGCGATAGAAATTACCTTTAGCTTCGAGTTTACTTTGTCCTCGGACAAAGGGACTGTGTCGGTTATTACGATTTCTTTGATATACGGTCTTTCGGCCAGCCGCGCCGCCGCGTCGCCGGGTAGCACGCCGTGGGTTGCCACTGCGTAGACGTCGGTCGCCCCCGCCTCGACGATAGCTTCGGCCGCAGCGATCATCGTCCCGCCAGTGCCGATCTCATCGTCAAACAGGATGGTCGGTCGATTGTCTACATTGCCTATTACGTTCAAACTCTCGACGCGGTCTTCGTTGCCGAGACGACGCTTTTCGACGATAGCCAGCGGGGCGCTGATCCAGTTTGCGAAGTCACGGGCCTTTTTCGTAATCCCAATATCGGTGGCGACGACCACGGGGTCTGGAAGCTCACGGTCCATGAAGTAGTCGACCAGTCGCGGCATCGCAGTGAGCTCGTCGACCGGGACCTGGAAAAAGCCCTGCACCTGACCGGCGTGCAGGTCGATCATTACGACGCGGTCGGCACCGGCCGTTTCAAGGAGGTCGGCAACCAGGCGGCCGGTTATGGGGACCCTGGGCTGGTCTTTCTTGTCGGTGCGGGCATAGGAGTAAAACGGGACGACTGCGGTGATGCGACCTGCTGAGGCGCGCTTCGCAGCGTCGATCATGATCAGCATTTCCATGATGTAGTCGTTTACCGGTTCAACGGTCGACTGCAGAATGAAAACGTCTTTCTGACGGATGTTTTCGAGGATGCGGACAAAAGTGTTGTCGTTGCTGAACTTGAACACCTCGATCTGCCCGATGTCCTGCTCGAGGTAATCGCAGATATCCTGCACCAGCTGCGGATGCGAGTTTCCAGCAAAAATGACCGGTTTTCCGTTGGTGCCGAGCATCGGTTCCCCTTGAACTCCGGATGTCTTTTCGGGCGTAGCGTGTCCGTGCTTTCCGGTTGATTACGCGAGGATAACGTTATTGATCCGGTTGCGGCAGACATTTTGGGAGAAATTTTGGTTCCCATTGGCATGCCGGACCGCCCCCGGTGTCCGCGGAACGGATGTGAGCGTGTGTCCAGGCTGCCGGATCGCCAGAGCGGACTTACCGGGATAGCCAGTGTGCAGGCGAGATCGTTCGGGGGAGGAGTACGAGAGTCGGAGGTGCCGGGGTGGTTGCGGGTGAGAGTAGTGGGATCGCAGCACCCGCGACCATCGTCTCGAATCACGCTGGTATCGTTCGGCGGATTGTTAAGGCACGTTCACGGCTCGGTCAATCGAACCCGACCTGGCGTGCTGGAACC
>JASLNQ010000141.1 GCA_030745955.1 Dehalococcoidia bacterium
GAACGGTGGTGCCTGAGGAACGGCGGGAGATCAAGTGCCTCCTCGTCGCCCAGCACATCACCCAGTGCGGCCGTCACGGCAGCCTCTTTCTCGGCCGAAGCCTCCGCACTCGGGAAACCGGTCGCGATGATCGTCATCTTGACCTCGTTCTCCATCTTGGGATCGGTCACCATACCGAAGATGATGTTGCATTCGGGATCAACCATATTCGACACCACTTCGGAAGCCTGGTGCACTTCCTGCAGGGTGAGGTCGGTGCCGCCGGTGACGTTGAATATCACACCGCGTGCACCCTCGATCGAAACCTCGAGCAGTGGACTGTCGATGGCCGCCTCGGCTGCCATAATCGCCCGGTCTTCGCCGCTGCCGTGACCGATGGCCATCCAGGCCGGTCCTGCGTTCGACATGATCGCCTTGACGTCGGCGAAATCAAGGTTGATCTCACCCGGCATCAGGATCAGCTCTGCGATCGACTGCACACCCTGCCTCAGAACGTCGTCCGCCATTCGGAACGCCATGTCCATCGACAGGTTCTCGTTCGACATGATCAACAATCGGTCGTTCGGAATGACGATCAAAGTGTCGACAACCTCGGAGAGCGTTGCGATTCCCTCGTCGGACTGCCTGCGCCGTCGGGAACCTTCGAAATTGAACGGCTTGGTCACCACGCCGACGGTAAGCGCACCGAGCTCCTGGGCCACTTCGGCAACGATCGGCGAGCCACCGGTACCGGTACCGCCACCCATACCGGCGGCGATGAACACGAGGTCGGCTCCTTCAAGCGCACGCTTGATCTCATCACGGTCTTCTTCATGGCACTCGCGACCCTTCGTGGGATCGCCGCCAACGCCAAGTCCACGCGCCGTGTGGTCGCCGACACGTATCCGCACCGGGACGTCCGAGCGCGACAGCGCCTGGGCGTCGGTGTTAATCGTGATGTACTCGACTTCAGGGATTCGGTCCCGGTACATGCGCGAAACGGCGTTCGAGCCGCCACCGCCTACACCGACGACCTTGATCGCGGCTGAACCGATGTTTCCTGGTACCGGGGTTACTGCCTGATCGGCCATTGTTATTTCCTTATTGCTGGGAACCGTCCGCCTTGTCTCGTTTGCTGGCGAGGGGTGGGCGGTTGCGGATGTTTGGGGTTGCCGCCGTTCAATCGAACGGCATCGTTGTTTTGTTAGCGCCCGGGTTCTGTTTGCGTCACATTGCCGCTCAGGCAACGCTATACGCCAGCAGTCTCCTTTTCGCGTCCTGGCAGCCAGCCGCGGAGCTTCGAGAACGCACCCTTTGGCGCCTTCCCTTCTTTAGCGGAATCCTCTGCTGATCGCGCACCGTTGCGGTGTCCGACATGGTTTTCTGCGGAGAGGTTGCGCATGCCCCAGAGGGCGACGCCGGCTGCAGCTGAGTAAGACGGATCGTTGGTGCCTTTTGGCATTCCATCGAGCCCGCGCGGCGAGGCAAGCCTGACCTGCCGCTGGAAAATGTACTTGGCGATGTTGAGGAAGCCTTCAAGCTTGGCCCCACCACCGGTGAAGACGATCCGGTCGAGCGGGATGTCCGCCAGGTGTGGCACCTCAAGCTTGAGCTGGATCATCCGGAACAGTTCCGAAGCCCTTTCCTTCAACACCTGCCCAACCTCGCGTTTTGTGATCGTGAGCGACTGGGTCATTGTCGTCGGCCGGAGCGTGATCTCCTCCGACCTGCTGGCCAGTTCGGGAGCCGCCGTTCCGTGCTCGATCTTAAGCTGCTCGGCCGAATCGAAATCGATTGCGAAGGCGATGCTCAGGTCGTTCGAAAACTGGAATCCTCCCACCGGTATTACCGCGGTATGGACCACGGTTCCGTTGTGGAACACTGCGATATCTGAAGTGCCGCCACCAACGTCGACCAGCACCGCACCCTCTTCGCGCTCGTCGGCCGTCAACACCGCGTCGGCGCTGGCAACCGGCTCAACGACCATCGACGACACACGGACGCCAGCGTCGGAGACCGCGTTGTGGAGCTGGGTGATCTTCAAAACCGACCCGGTGATCACATGGCTCTCAACGTGGAGCTCACCAGTGTGCATGCCGAGCGGATTCCTCACGCCGTGCAACCCATCGAGGGCATAACTGCGCGGGATGACGTGGAGAAGCCTGCGGTCTTCGTCAAGGTCGATGCTGCCGGCCGCTTTCCGGGCTGCCGAAAGGTCGAGGTCCGTGACGGCGCGAATGCCATCGGGCCGGGGAACGTTGGCCCAGCGGTTTTTCGATTCGATATGGCTGCCCGTGAGACCCGCGTAAACCGCCGTTATCTCGATGTCCGCCTCGGCAGCTGCTGTTGCGACTGATTCCCTGACCGCCGCCGTTACGGCCTGCGAGTCTGCAACGAGGCCTTTGTTCATGCCACTACACGGCACGGTGCCGATGCCGGCAACTTCGACACGGTGGTCGGCGCGCTGGCGGGTGATGATCGTGCACACCTTCGTGGTACCGATATCGATGGCTACTCTGAAATTGTCTTGCGTCATGGTGATCTCCTGATCGGGCCGGGCTGGTCAGTGTGGCCAGCGAGGGCTGTTGGGCGGTTTTAACGGAGTAGCCGCGGCGTATCTGGTGGTTCAGCCTGTGTGGTCGCACCGGCGACTGGGGAAATGGCCGAGCGCGCCACGTGAACAACTCGAATCATGGGGATGAGGAGGGTGCTGACGATGGTCATATCCGTTCCGCCACCCTCATTTTGGCGCTGCGAGCCCGCGGGTTCGACTCTATCTCCGAATCGCTTGGCACGACCGGACGTCGTGTGATCACCTTCACCGTGGCGAGGTGGTCGCACCGGCAGATCGGTGTGCCGGGAGGGCAGATGCAGTCGGACGCCTGCTTCCGGATGAAGTTCTTTACGATCCTGTCCTCGAGCGAATGGTAGGAAATCACTGCGAGCCGACCACCCTGGCCAAGCAGCGACACTGCCTGCTCAAGCGCAGTTTCGAGCGATGACAACTCGTCGTTCACGGCGATCCGAATCGCCTGGAACGTCCGGGTCGCGGGATTGGTCCGACTACCCCGGCGGGGGCTGACCTTCTCGATCAACTCGGCGAGTTCGAGCGAAGTGCTGATCGGACGGTTCCGGACGATGGCCCGGGCGATACGTCGCGCCGCCCGGTCCTCCCCGAGGTGGAAGATCAGGTCGGCCAGTTCCGATTCCGCATACTCGTTGATGATGTCGGCGGCGGTGACTTGCTGGTCGAAGCTGAACCGCATGTCCAGCGGATCGGACCGGCGGAAACTGAACCCACGGGTTTCGCGGTCGAGCTGGAGGGAAGAGACGCCGAGGTCGAAGAGGACGCCATGCACTGGCACGAACTCGTAGCGGAGTGCCGTGGCCCGGATGTCCCGGAAATTCACATTGAGGGCGAGGAAGGCGTCACCTTCGTCGGTCAGCCGCTCGCTCGCAACTGATACGGCCTCGGGGTCGGCATCGAGACCAAGCACCTGCCCACCGGGGTCAGCGGCAGCCAGGATCGACTTGGAGTGCCCACCCTCGCCAAGTGTCGCATCAATATAGCGACCGCCGGGCTGGACGTTCAGCGCCTGCATGACCTCCGGGGTCATGACCGGTGTGTGGTGAAGTTCGAGTCCCATGAGAATCACCCGTCCGTCTCCACATTGCTCTGGATAACGATTGGTACCCGTTCCACCTGCGGGGTGGCCTGTGGCGCACGCTCCGCAATGTCGGCCGCCTCGGTTTCGAGCGTCCGCCGCTCCTCCGCCCACGCCGCCTCAGACCAGATTTCGATAAACCTGCCGGTACCAACGATGATGACGTCGTCGCCAAGTCCGGCATACTCGCGGAGCTGCATCGGGATGACAACCCGCCCGTTGCGGTCGAGTGTTCCGACGTAAGCCCCCGAAAAAGTGAGCCGGGCGAGTTTTCGAGCGCCTGAAGATGTGTTCGGCTGCTGTGCGATATCGCTTGCGGCCCGTTCCCACTCTTCCGGTGTGTAAGCGACCACGCAGTTGTCGTAGGCCCGGCCGAGGACGATGCCGTCGGCGAAGGCCATTTTGAAGCGCGCGGGAATCGCGACCCTGCCCTGTGGGTCTATTCGGTGTTCGTATTCGCCGGCGAAAATCACTTATGGGTCCCGGTACCGGAAGTACAAAAGAGGTACGACAATTGCCCCTTTTTGCCCCAATACGCGACAAAGTGTGCCAGATCACCACTAACCGCGACAACACAATCCTTCGCCGCTTTTCGCGCTATTTGCATGTGACGGACGTACTCTGCGGCGTGCTAGCATCCCGAAAACCGACCCGTACGTTCGTACCCCAAGTTCAGAACCCAGTTTGGTAGTACGACGGTACTTTTGAGATTTCTGGGTCGAAATTCACCCGGCTCGGCACGCCGAAAACAGGAGTAATCGAAATCGCTAGGTACACGGTGCTGACCAGCAGCGACACCGGATCGGTTGGGAAACGGGTCGATACAAGTGGTAACGCGATCGTCGAAATCATGGAGGGCGCCGGCCACGAATTGGTCGGGCGCGTCATACTCCCCGACGACCTCGAACAGCTGTCGAAACAGATCGTGAAATGGTGTGATTCCGGAAATGTCGACCTTGTTTTGACAACCGGTGGCACGGGATTGTCATCGCGCGACGTTATGCCCGAAGTCACCAGGAACGTTATCGACCTCGAGATCCCCGGCATGGCCGAGGTAATGCGGGCCGAGTCACTCAAGGTCACCCGAATGGCGATGATCTCGAGGGCCGTAACCGGGGCCAGGGGATCGACGCTGATCATCAACCTTCCTGGCAGCACGGGCGGCGTCAGGGATAACCTTGGCGTGGTGCTCCCCGTCATCGACCACGCCATCGAGGTCCTGCAGGACCGGCAGTCGGGCAGCCACCCGATCTAAACTTGTACCGAGAAGGCCATGCCATCCTCGGTTCCGGGGTCGTACGCACGCCCGCATGCGAGCGGGCGTCATCGAAGCTAATGGAATCGACCGCCCGATCGATGTTCAGACCGATAACACAAACCGTGCCTGCCCGGCTCCCGCCCCGGCGAACGCTAACAACCTGATGAAAATATCGATAATCACCCTGTTCCCCGAGATGTTCGAAGGTCCCTTCGGAACCAGCATCGTCGGCCGAGCGGTGAAAGCCAACCGGCTCGAGATCGATCTCGTCCAGCTTCGTTCTTTCGCAGTTGACGACCGCGGCACGGTCGACGCCCCGCCGTTTGGCGGTGGCGCGGGGATGGTCCTCCAGGCCGGTCCCCTGGTGAGCGCGGTCGATTCGGTGGCCGCAAACTCGACGGGCACATCGAAACCGCACGTAATCCTGCTGTCCCCGCAGGGCGCACCCCTCACTCACCGGCGCGCCATCGAGTTGTCACATCTACCCGAAGTAATCCTGGTGTGTGGTCACTACGAGGGCGTGGACGAGCGGTTCATCGAACTGCGGGTAGATGAAGAGATCTCCATCGGCGACTTCGTCATGACCGGTGGTGAGATCCCCGCGATGGCGTTGACTGACGCCGTTGTCAGGCTCCTTCCCGGCGTCCTCGGCGATGACGACTCATCGAAGCGCGACTCGTTCGCACCTGGATCGGACTCGTTGTTTGAGGGTCCGGTATACACACGCCCCTCGACATTCGAGGGACTCGACGTGCCCGAAGTATTGCTCAGCGGCGACCATGCCAGGGTCGACGCATGGCGCAGGCGACAGGCCCTGCAACGCACCGAAGAACGTCGCCCCGACCTGCTAAAAGACTGGCCGCCCGGAGAGTAACCAACCAACCAACGTGCCGAAGGTCCCCTCTCCCTGTGCCCTGGCGTGCCCCGCGGAGCTGCGACGCGACCAACCTCTTCGACCCCGTCATCTCGACCGGAGCGGAGAGATCTGGAGTGATTTCGCTCGGCGTCACTTCCTAAAAATGAAAACCCTAGATTCCTCCGCTCCGGTCGGAATGGGCTTAATGCTCAAAACGGTGTGATTTACCTAGGTGTGAGGTGGAAGTGCGAGGCAAAGTAATTCGACCCATTC
>JASLNQ010000142.1 GCA_030745955.1 Dehalococcoidia bacterium
CATCGGAACCTGCGTGGCAAGTCTTCGGTGAAGTCGGCGCTCGATTCTGTGCCGGGGGTAGGGCCGAAGCGCCGCAAGGTGCTTATAAGGACGTTTGGGTCGGTGAAGGGCATCCGTGAGGCGACGGAAGAACAGATCGCCGCGGCTCCGGGTATGACGACCAGGGTCGCCAGGCAAATCAAGGACCACCTCTAGCGACCTCAAAGTGCCCGTGTGAAAGCAGCCGGCGCTCCTACGGGGCTTCTGAGAAATCCCGGGGTGGTGCGGGAGTCGCACGCCCCTCTGCGGCGTCGATGGCGGCGACGAGCTGACGACGGGCCCAGAGCACCGTAAGCACTGCGTCGAGGTTCGCAAGGGTCTCGGGTAGCGATAGCTTGCCATCGGGCAGGCCCAGTTCAATACGATCGCCTATGCCCTCTCGATTGTCCGGTATCGGCTGGCCTGTGTCCGCGAATCCGTACACAGGCGGAGGCTCCTCGGAGACGTCAGATAGCCTGCCGGGACCGGTATGACCGATCGCCGATTGCGAATCGGTCTGTTGAGCCTGGAGAATGGCCCTGGGCGAATCGTAGTCAGGAACCGGGGTCGATACGGTCTTCGGCAGGTACGGACGGGCCTCGTTGAATATGCGGTCGATCAGCGCCAGTCTCCGTGCCACTTCGGTCCTGTCGGCACCGGAGAGCTCTTCGAGGAGGACTGCGAGGCGCTCGGAGTCGTAAGGGTCGTCCCCAAGCCTTCCCGCCATCTCGACGAAGATGGATACATTGCGGGCGAGCGACGCCCGTGCATCCTCGCTCTCTTTCGCTGAGAGCGGCGTAACGGCCCGCAAACCGTCCCGTGTGACCCTGACACGGCTCCGGCCTCCTGCAACGCCCCAGAGGCGCAGTGCACCGAGACGGGCCGAAAACGCCCCGCCGCGCTCCGACATCCCGAGCGAGCGTGCCAGTCCTTGCCGCGAGACTTCACCGGCGAATTCGCGCGCGATCTTCTGTCCGAGCTCGATGCTCTCGACAAGCCCTATTTCCGGGAATGCGTAGTCTCCTAGTTTCGCCATGGAACTCATCCTCAAAGGCTGCGTATGTACGTAAATGTGGCCTTGGAGGCCCAAAGAAGGCCGTCCGGACGCGGTTTGACAGCCCAGGACCCTTTTATGCCGTGTACCGGCCTGTTTTCGGTTTGGTATCCGAGTACCAGACCAGCGTAATGCCAGTATTTGCGCTGGTTTTCCAGCACTTACGCTGCATTATGCGCCGTTATTCCTCCGGATGGCAAGCGCATTGGCAGCGAGTTCTGTGGCTTTCGCCTTTTTTGCCTGGCTCCAGCTCGCGCAAACTCAACTTTTCCGCCGATTCACGCGGTTTGGACACGATTTCAGTGGGCAATCGTAGTTTGCATTGGGTACCGGCGCAGTTCGATTTCGTTCTGCGGCGTTTTTTTCAATGCGCAGGTTGACAGAGAGGCCGTGTGCGTGGTTCGAGAGTACTCAACGGCGTAAAACAGGCCTGGATGCGGCTCTATGTCGATTTTCAATGGCCGTCGCTTGTCCATCACCACAAAAGGATGCAAATCCCGGTAAGCCAGGATCGGATCCGCTCGAGTTCACTTCAACCTCGATTATCGGGTCGCCAGCCAGGTCGATCCGGCCTGGAACAACGGGATTGGTACGCCTCGTATCAGTGACCTGGTTGACATCGCTACGTCTGCGCGATTCCCCTCGCGACAACGTGGCTTGGCCCTGTCCCGGCGCAAATGTCTGGACCCTGTTTTTCAAGCCGGAATCGCGTCCGCAGGCCAGGCCCGTTCACACCCTCGTTTGCGCCGCGTATTCATTCAATCAAGCGCGGCGCATTTTGGTTGCAATATTCGGAGTATTTACTGTTGTGTTTTGCATGTAATCCGGATGTAAGATAGGGATTTTTGAACTCAAACCATCAGATGAGCGAGTTTTCCGAATATCGGGCAAAGTTCGCCCATCGGTCATGTGAAATCGGACATAATCAGGCCCGGTGCAGATTCACCTGCACCGGGCCTGATTTACGCCTTTTTTCTAAATGGTTTCAGGGTCCGGTCGGGACCTCGAAATCGCCCTGGTCCGGTGGGTCGAAAACCGGTCGTCCAAAACCTATTCGCTGCCGCCCGTGATACTGCCAATGTTCCCGAGCATCCGGGTCAGCTCTACAGGCAGCACGAACTTTGTCGACTCCCCTTCCCCGATGTCCTTCAGCGCTTCGATGTACTGGAGTGTCATTGTGTTGGTGCCGATTCCCTGGGCCACGTCGTGAATCTTCTGGAGTGCCTCGGCGTTACCCGCCGCCCGGAGCACCGCTGCCTGCTGGTCACCCTCGGCGGCGAGGATCTCGGCCTGTCTGTCGCCCTCAGCCTTCAAGATGGCTGACTGCTTTTCACCCTCGGCGACCGTGATCGCCGCCTCTCGTGTTCCGTCAGCCTCCAAGACGACTGCTCGACGAACACGCTCTGCTGTCATTTGGCGATTCATTGCATCCTGAATGTCCCGTGGTGGATCGATTTCTCGAATCTCGACGTTCGTGACCTTGATGCCCCACCGTTCGGTTTCAGAGTCCAAACGGTTGCGAATTAGCTCGTTGATCCGATCACGCTGCGACAACACTTCGTCCAGGGGTATGTCACCGATTACTGCACGAAGTGTGGTGGTCGCGAGTCCCACGACAGCAGCCGTGTAGTTCTCGACTTCAAGAACGGCCCTGGCCGCATTTCCAATGTCGACTCTCAGATAAACGAGAAAGTCGATCTCGATAGGTGCGTTGTCTTTGGTGATATTCGTCTGTCGGGGAATATCGAGAACAGTCACCCGTGTGTCGATCTTCTGGATCTGGTGGATGATCGGGATCGCGAAAACAATGCCCGGCCCCTTCATCCCTTCGAATGTACCGAACTTGAACCGTGCAACCCGCTCGTAGTCTCGAACGAAATTAATAAATGCCATCGAACCCTCCTGCCAGATGCGGCTGCGAACCGACCGACCTGCTAATTGTCACTAGTTGATTCGTCACTCGCCTCTTCGATTTCGGTGTCGGACCCAAAAGGCCTCACCGTCAGATGATTCCCCTCTACCCCAACCACTTCTACATTTTCCCCCGCAGCGAGCGACTCTACACCGTCAGGTTCCAGCCCGCCGCTCCAGTACTCGCCGTTCACATGTACCTCGCCAGACGGCGACAGCGTAGCCGAAACCACCCCCGTCGCGCCTACCAGACTGACCGAAACGACAGGACTCCGGTAGAGCCTGATCCGCGCTGCTTTACGAAGCTCTGAGGCAAACCACAACACAAAAGCGCCGATACTCACACCAACCACGGTAAGCAGCCACCTGTTCACCGTCGGATCATCGCCCGGGATGCTCGGACTCCCGAAGAAACCAACCAGGAAAAGCCCACCAAGCAGCAGGCAGACCGTTCCTGCGACCCCGAAATATCCGATCCCGGGAGCTGTCGATTCGAGATAGAACAGCAGGAGCGACAGCGCTATCAGCGAAACCCCGGCCCACGAGAACGGCAGTTGCCCGATCCCGGCCCAGCCGAGAATCAAGAACAACACGCCAAGCGTTCCGGGAACCCACATACCAGGGTTCCACAGTTCGACGATTACGCCGAGACCACCGAGTGAAACCAGCAGAAACGCAATATTCGGACTGGAAATGAACGCCAGCAATCGCTCGAGCAGAGTCAGATCGATCGTGAGTGTGTCCACTTTCCCGAGATCGAGAACGACTGGATCGCCATCCACCTCGACCTCGTAGCCGTCCAGCTGCACCAGGAGCGACGCGTAATCCGCAGCCACGATGTCGGCGACATTCAACTCAACCGCCTCCGTCGCCGAGTAGGCCGCGGCAAACAGCACAGTGTCATCGAGTGCCGAAACGTTCCTGCCCCGCGTCTCTGCAATGCTCCGGATGAACGCAGCTGCGTCCTGTGTCGCCTTGCGGCTCAGGGTGTCAGGCAGATCGTTCCCGTCCGAACTCACCACAGAGGCTGCGCCGATATTTGTGGTTGGCGCCATCGCCAGGATGTTGGCCGCGGCACCAATGAAAGTCCCGGCGCTTGCGGCCTGAGCGCCCTCAGGAGCGACGTAGACGGCTACCGGCACCTCGGATACCAACATGGCCTCCACGATGTCCCTGGTGGCGTCCAGGAGCCCGCCAGGCGTGTTTAGCATCAGCACGACGAGCTCGGAATCCTTCTCAGCCGCCATATCCAGCCCACGCCGGATGAAACGGGCAGTTACAAAGTCGATCGCGCCATCTAGTCGGATAAGGACAACTTTTGAGTCCGCTTCGGCGTCAATCCCCTGGGCTGCCACCGTGGGATCGCGGCCGAAGTCCGAGACCAGCCCCCACAGGCCGATCAGCACCGCCAGCGTCGCTAGCAGCACTCTTGCAGTCCGGGCATAGTCATGGTGCGAACGATCGGCCACAGTTCAACTCCGTTGGGGCATTTTATCGAATCCGTGGCAAGATACGGTTTTTGGTCGGGCAATCGTGCCAAAATACGCCAATCCTCCCGGTCCGACCGATCTGGAGGCTTAGTAACTCGCCAACTCACAGCACGGGGTGTCGAAACCAGATGAAAATCACCGAAATCAAGACGTTCCACGCAAGCGACGGACAGAGGAACAACATTTTCCTCGAGATCGAGACCGACGAAGGGATAACCGGTGTCGGAGAGGCATACTCGATCGGTCCCGACCGCAGCGTCATCTCGATGATCGAAGAGATGAAGCCGTGGTTCGTCGGTCAGGACCCCGGCCGGATCGAATGGCTCATCAGGCGCGCCAAGAACACCATGCGCTTCCCGCTTGGCCAGGTCGCATGGTCGGCTATCTCGGGAATCGACCTCGCCCTCTGGGACATCGCCGGCAAGGCGGCCGGGGTTCCCGTGTACAGCCTGCTCGGTGGGAGGACGCGGGACCGCGTCCGGGTATATCACGGTGTTTACGGTGACTCTCCGGCCGGCCTGGCCGAACGAGCGCTAGAGTTGGCGGATGAGGGGTATTCGGCATTCAAGACCAGCCCGTTGCCATCGAACTGGCGCGAAATCCCCTGGCGGCAGGCATTGCGGGCCGCAGACGAACGCATGGCGGCCATGCGGGAGGCGGTCGGCGACAGTCCCGATCTCGCAGTCGATGTCCATGTCGCGATTCGAGAAACAACGCTTTCGCTCGAACTGGCGAGAGTGATTACGCCGTACCGGCTCATGTTCATCGAAGAACCCGCCCGCGCCGAATTCATCGAATCGACAGCGGAGCTGCGGCGCGAGTTCAGAGTCGCCCTTGCGACGGGTGAGAACCTCTACGGCCTGCACCGGTACACCGAACTGCTAGATGCAGACGCAGTCGACATCATCCAGCCCGACATGCTGTGCTGCGGCGGCCTCCTCGAGGCCAAGAAGATCGCAGCCGTCGCCGAAGCCCACTATGTGACGGTCGCCCCGCACAACCCGCTCGGCCTGTTATCGACCGCAGCCGGGGTTCACCATGCGGCGTCGATCAACAACTTCGCAATTCTCGAGTGGCACGGCGATCACAAGAAGAAAAAGTCGGAATTCATCAACGAATCGTGGATCCCCGTCGACGGCTACTTTGAACTGCCCACCCAGCCCGGTCTCGGAATGACGCTCAATCACGATGCGATAGCCGCGAACCCGGCCGCTCACTGGGACCGGGGTTTCGCCACTTACGGCGATGGTTCACCGGGATTCCTCTAGGCCAACCTTCTCCGATCTCCATCACAGTAAACAGCGAAGTTGAAAAATAATGAAAATCACCAATATTGAAACCCTGGTAGCCACCGACGAATCGGGAAGCAACCTGGTATACGTGAGAACGAACACCGACGCCGGCATCCATGGCGTTGGCGAGGTTTACCACGTGGGTCCGGACCTGGCATCTCCAGAGTGGGTCGCCTACTACGCCGAGCAGCTTGTAGGCCGCGATCCCACCGAGATCGAACGCAACTGGGCGCTGTGCTACCAGG
>JASLNQ010000143.1 GCA_030745955.1 Dehalococcoidia bacterium
AGCGTGGAACCCGGTTCGTAGATCGGGAGGCTAATGGTCTCCTCCAGTCCGATGTCTTTCAACTCATGTGTGAATTCGGTGATTTCGACTTTCTCGACGACTGGTGCTTTCATGTTCAACTCCTGTTTTTCAACCCCGGCGATGGTCGATCCGCTCACAACCCGCATGGGGCGCATGCTACGCCCGATGTGACCGCTGCGTCAGCCTGCCACCACCGGACCGGCCCGTTTCGCAAAAATCGCTACGTGCCAGAACCCTCACCCGGTCAAACTCGGGTCACGAATCGAGCGCACGCACCGTGTCGTGCCAGGGCCCGGCCGACTGCTTCAGGAGCGCGAAAGCGCTCACTGCGAGCACCCTTGCCCCGAGCGCGTGGAAGTGTCCGATCTTGTCAACCACCTCTGGAGCCGGATGGGTCGCCGCGGCGATCTTCCCGGCCGCGACCGTCTTCGTCACAACCATGTCGAGCGCCTCGTCGACCACCCGCTGCTCGGGCATGCCCATTGACAGCGCCATATCGGCAGGACCCAGCCATGTCGCATCGATACCATCAACCGACAGGATTTCGTCAATATTGTCGACACCGTCTTGCGATTCGATGAGTGCGAACAGGATCGTCCGTTCATTCGACTGGTCGTAGTACTCGAGAGCACTCGACGTGCCAGCTCCGTACTGGTTGTTACGACCCGTGCCGTAGTTCGAGCCCCTTTGACCGAGTGGCGGATACTTGGCAGCCGCAGCCGCCCGCCTTGCATCATCGACGTTGTCAACGTGCGGCACCACGATACCCATGGCCCCGGCATCGAGCATCCGGAGTATCAACTGGGGTTCGTTGGCGGGTACTCGCACCACTGGCGCAATGCCATATGTCTCGGCGGCGCGCATCATGCTCTCCGCCTCGGGCTCGCTCATCGAACCGTGCTCACAGTCGATGAAGACCCAGTCGAACCCGATCGCACCGATCAGCTCGACAAGGTGGGGTGAATAGACATTCAGCGACGCACCGACCGCAGCCCGACCCTCTCCGAGTCGCGTCTGGATCATGTTTTCCCGCATACCTGCCTCCCCTGTCCGTCGCAATCTCCGGCGCTTCTCACCCCGTGGTGAGTAGCCTGGCTTCCAACACACAATGCCCGGGTCCGTCAGTAAAGCCTGATTGCAGCCCGCTCATCGCAGTGAAAATCTACGGCAGCAGGGCGGGGCACCGACGTTTCGGCCATGACGTTGCCGTGAGAGGTTCGTCTGGACGGAGCACCAGCTCTTTCACCACAATCAGGAGGCACTTCCTAGCCCCTATCCCCTCGTAATCGACAACCGGCCAACGGCATCTTCATCCAGCTCAAAACCCCAACCGGGGGTACCCGGCAAGACCATGTGCCCATCGACGGATCTGTACCCGGTTGCTGGCTCCGCGATCGCGAATTGTGACCCAACGTGCAGCGTGAGCCGATCGTTTCGCATCCGTTTGTGTTCTTACGCGGGCAAAACCGGTAAATACGCAGAAGTCTGTGTTTGGTCTGCAAACGTAGTGTTGTGAAGTGGAACTGAAGATTACGAATGACGAGAAAGCCCTTACCGATCGCCAGGGCCTACCCGGAGAGCGCGCTCTCGGGTCGGTCTCCCCGGTCAAGCAGTATGCGCTCGCAAGCATACTGATCGTTCTCGGTGCCCTGGTCGCAGTGAATTTTGTATCCAGTCGTGTCGAACGGGAAAGTGTAATTTCCCGCCTTGAAACCGAGGCCCTCGGACCGGCCAAGGTATCGACCTTCCGGATTGTCGAAGAGATCAGCCAGATCGCAGATCCCGCTGCCGGAATGCTGCTGACGCTTCCCGACGACACCTCCCTGATCGACCGCACAGTGCTCAACGCACTTGTCGGTCAGCAGATCGCCCGCGTCGACATGCTCGACACAACCGGCGAAATCATCTACTCCACCGATCCGTTCTACATCGGTGAAGACTCGGAGTACGCCGCGGGTCCGCTTGACGCGACCAGCAACTATGTGGGTGCTGCTGCGGTGAGCGGCCTTGACGGGCACACCGCGCTGATCGAGGCCGTCATCACACGGGTTCCCGTTTACCGGGAGGGCAGGGCACCCGGAAGCGATTCGCACGAAGCCACCGTCGTATGGACGTGGATGGGCTGCGCCTCGGTCGCCGGCGGGCTAACATCGACCTCTACCGTAGTTGTTGTGCCATCGGAGGTCAGGGTGGCGAAACCGACCTGACCCTCACCGTCGGCCGATAATAAAGACGATAAGTGGACGACGACGCGGGTAACCCCGTTGGCAGTTGTCACCACGGGTGTTGGAGTTGGACTGCCAGTAACCGCAGCCTGTTCCGACTGGCTATCTGGATCGTCCGATGTGCAGCCCAAAATCGCAAGAAAGGCGATTGCCAGCACAGCCAACGACCTTTTGGCGAACCCCATGCCGCCTGCTTCCAGGGCGCGCCGAAGCTGCCGAAAACCGACCACGCGATCGGAAGAACAATAGACGGTTTTTAGTCGCATCTCTCCAGCCCCGGCCCTTCAGGATCAAAATTCCTGGAACGCCTGTTGATCAATACGAAGCCCACCCGCCGGGTGGTTTCGGCCACCGGCTAACCCCGGTTGAAAACACCCCGCCAATCGCCCTCAAGCGGCCACGTAAGCTGATCGGCCATCTCCGAATGCTCGTCGTACGCAACCCGGACGTCCTCGATACTCGAACCAACAACCTCGATGTCACCCAGCGTCAGGTTCCGGAGCTCCATCGCATAGCGCAGGTACCCGACCTTCTCCAGCTCGAACCCCATCACTTGGAGTCCGACCACATCAGCTGCGATCGCGTGATGCGAGGCGACAACCACGTTGGATGATATCTCGTACCCGCCGACCGGCCCGTCGCCCTGCATGCCTACCACACCGTCGATAACCGTCAGGTCTGGGGCCACATGCTGGGCCATCTTGGCCAGCGTCAGGTTTATCGCCTTACTCCCCTTATGAATTTTCTGCTTCTGCTCTTTTCCAGAGAGCGTGCCTACCAGGATGTTTTTCAAACCCAGGGTCACCACGACGTTGTTGTGAGTCTTCATCGGGCAAACGGAAACGACGTACGACTCCGAGAGCCGCTTCGACATGTACAGGGTTTGCGGGTTCAGCTGATCGTCAAAAGCGGGGACCGGTACGCGGTCGTCGTTGTTCAGATCGAGAAACTCGATGTTGAAATCATCCGCAAGGGGCTTATATCCGTAGTTCTCGAAACCCGCATCCGGTGTGCCGATCGCGGGGCCGACCGCAACAACGAAATCCCGGACGCCCTTCCCCGACAGATACTCGAGGGTCGCCCGCACAGAATCGACGTGCGTCGCCGCCAGTTGCATCTTCGTTGTGACGAAGTTGGGCTTGACCATCACCGGACGATCGGGAATCTCGACCTCGCTGTCGATCAAGCGGAGCGACTCCGTGACACCCGCGGCACGGTCCGTAGAACTGACGACACTGACTCTAATCATTGTTATCCCCTGAATTGCCGGAACCGGACATCTGCCGATGATATCCGAAACCATGTGGTGATTTTTAAAGATTCTGTAACCGGATTGGAGTCCGGCGCCATCAATTCGAAAAACACAGCTGTCTGTCCGGTGCTAGAGTGCGCAGCGACTCAATACCCTGACGTGGAGGAGACTACGCGTGCAGTACAAGCAGCTTGGAAAGACCGATATCACGGTTTCTGAATTCGCCCTCGGCTGCTGGCCTTTTGCAGGCGGAAAGGTCTGGGGGCCGCAGGACGACAACATGTCGATCGCCACGGTCCACGCCGCCCTCGACCGAGGGGTCACGTTCTTCGATACGGCTGAAGGCTACGACGATGACTCGCACTCCGAGGAGGTGCTGGGACGGGCGCTGGCCGGACGGCGTTCCGACGCTGTGATCGCTACAAAGATCAGCCCGCCACACCTGGTCCCAGAACTTGTTGAGGAAACCTGCGACGCCAGCTTGAAGCGCCTCCAGGCCGACCACATCGACCTCTACCAGGTCCACTGGCCGAACCACGCCGTCCCGGTCGAAGATTCACTTGCGGCTCTTGTCAGGCTACGAGACTCCGGAAAAATCAGGTCGATCGGTGTCAGTAACTTTGGCGTGCGGGACCTCTCGGACGCCCTCGAAGCGGCAGACATCGTCACCGACCAGCTCCCGTACAACCTCCTGTGGCGTCCGATCGAAGTCAAGATACTGCCGAAATGCCGTGCAAACGACGTCGGCCTGATCTGCTACAGCCCGCTCGCACAGGGTCTGCTAACCGGCAGGTACTCATCGCCCGATGAAGTCCCCGACGGCCTCTCTCGGTCACGGCTGTTCAGCAACGACCGTCCGCTCGCGAACCACGGTGAAGAGGGTTGCGAAACGGAAGCCTTCGACGCAATAGCCCGAGTGATCGAGATCGCCGACCGCCTCGGGGAGCACCCGGCCAAGGTCTCGCTCAGCTGGGTGCGGTCGCGCCCGGGCGTGACGGCGCTTCTCGTAGGTGCGAGGTCGCCAGGGGAGCTGGACCTCAACATTCCATCGTTCGAATACGACCTCCCGGAAGGAGTGGCTGACGAACTCGCCGCTACAACCGAGTCAGTCAAGGCGAAACTCGGCTCAAGCGCCGATATGTGGAGCGGCGACAACCGGATGCGCTAGGCCGGTCCGGTCGGCTGTTGGCACAATATCCCTACACAACAACCCGCTCACCGACGGCAACCTGCACCGCAGGCGCAAGTGAGAAGTTTTTCGCCGCCAGGTCTGCAATGTGGTCGCCGATCACCAGCGAAGATGTGGCGCCCGGAGATGGCGCGTTCAGGACATGAATCGCACCATCCGACTCCTCGATCCTGAAGTCGTCGACCAGGTTTCCGGCCCGGTCGACCGCCTGCGCGCGCACCCCCGAGCCGGTGCCGTTGAGGTCGGTCGCCGACAACTCGGGCACCATCTGCTGCAGGCTCTTCAGGAAGACACCCTTGCGGAGTGACCGGTTGATTTCCCAGATCCCGGTCTTCCACTCCCGTATGCCCATCTTCCAGAAACCGGGGAAAGTGACCATCCGAATGAACTCGCCGAACGAGAGATCTCGCTTGCGGTAACCTTCCCGACTGGTGGCGAGCACCGCATTTGGGCCGGCCTCGACCCAGCCCTTCATCGTCTGCGACAGGTGGACGCCAAGGAACGGGAATACCGGGTCGGGTACCGGATAGATAAGGCCCTTCACGAGGCGCTCGCTGGCCTTGCGGAGCTTGTAGTACTCGCCACGGAACGGGATGATCCTCAATCCGGTGTTCACGCCCATTGTCTCGGCGACAAGGTCGGAGTGCAGCCCCGCACAGTTGATCACATTGTCCGTCTCGTAGTCCCCCGTTGTGGTGTTGAGCACGGTCGTACCCGGGACCACTCTCGAGCCTACAAGCTCGGTGTCGAAAAAGATGTCGCCACCGGAAGCCCTAACACGGTCTGCGTAGGCAGCGGTCACCTTGCGGTAATCGACAATGCCGGTCTCAGACGCGTAAAGGGCCTTTTCGGCATCCACGTGGGGCTCGATCTCGGCGATTTCATCCCGGTCGACAAGCCGTAGACCTTCCACGCTGTTGGCGATCCCGCGCTGCTCAAGCGCCGTCAGTCGTTCTTCGTCACCTTCACGAGTCGCCACAATCAGCTTGCCGCAGGTCCAGATCGGGATCCTGTTTTCTTCGCAGAACCGGGTCATGGAAGACCGGCCTGCCACGCAGAACTCGGCCTTGAAGGAGCCGGGACGATAGTAGATCCCCGAATGTATGACGCCAGAGTTGTGGCCGCTCTGCTGCGTGCCCTCCCCGGCATCTTTCTCGATGACTGCCAGCCGGAGTCCCGGGTGTCGCTCCAGCAGTTTCATTGCGGTCGAAAGCCCGATTATTCCGGCGCCGATTACGACAATGTTGTATTTGGTTGAATTCACCGGGGAATATATCTCGCTTTATTACACGTATAACACTAAAAATACCACACCTGCT
>JASLNQ010000144.1 GCA_030745955.1 Dehalococcoidia bacterium
GGCCAGTAACCCCAGTCTCAATTGATCCAAGTCGGTGGCAAAAGAACGGACTCCCTTGCGTCGTTGTCAACCGATTCAAGTAAATCACCTCTCCACCGAGTCCATTTACAGGTATGGGGCTTTGAATCGACCCAAAAGGTCTAGCTGAGTCAAATGACGTACTGGCACCATCTGGGATTAATACCCGTTCTGAAGGGCAGGATTCTACAGTTCGACTTAATATTGGTGACGGGCCGGGGACTCGAACCCCGAACCTAGTGATTAAGAGTCACTTGCTCTGCCAATTGAGCTAGCCCGCCATCGTTAACAATTCAATCGGAGGCGACATAGGGTGTCAACGGCAATTCGTGGAGGTCTGCCTCTGTGTCGCTCGGGTTCAACCCGGCCTTTTCACGCAGTGGGCGCTAGCTCTCCGAGGCCATCACTCCGCCGACCGACCAGCTGTTTTTTTCCACGTCCTGGAAGATGATCGTGGTCGCAGAATCGGGAACACCGGCGGTTTCTGATATCGCCTTTGTTATGGCTTTGGCCAGGTCGGCTTTCTGTTCCGCAGTACGGCCTGCATAGAGTGCAACGTTTACTACCGGCATTATTTTCTCCCGGAATGATTCTGGATGTGACAGGAATTTCGGGCGAATTATAGGTGCAGCCGGACAAATATTGCGGCCAAAGGTTCTGAGGGCTTGGGAGTGTCCCAATATAATCATCCAGATGACGGAAGCTTCAGGCGACAACGGCAACGCGAGACCGGGCGAATTCGAGTTGATCGATCGCCTGGCCGAGTTCGAATTTGCCGGAAGCCTGCAGAACCCGGAGTCGGTGCTCACCGGGATCGGCGATGATGCCGCGGTCGTCTCGACCCCGTCCGGCGAACTCATTCTCACGACCGACGCCATCGTTGACGGGGTTCACTTCCGCTCGGTTGACGAACGCTGGTACGACATCGGGTGGAAATGCGCCGTGTCGAACCTGAGCGACATAGCGGCGATGGGTGGTGTTCCCGATCATGCGCTGGTGACGCTCGGTGTGCCACCGGGTGCTTCGACCGAGACTTTCACCGAGTTTTACTCCGGCATGAACGAGGCGTTCGCCAGGTACGGCGGGCGGGTCGTGGGCGGAGATGTTGTGTCGTCACCCACGATGTTCGTCAACCTTGCACTCACCGGGCACCCTTCCTGCGGTCCGGCCGGAGAGCCGGCGTGGCTCCGACGTGATGCCGCGCAGGTCGGCGACATTGTTTGCGTTACGGGTCCACTGGGCGGGTCAGCTGGTGGGCTGGAAGCGCTCCTCAGCAGCGACACGAATCCCAGCGGGCAGGTCCTGATCGACCGCCACTACCGCCCTGCCCCGCGGATTGAGGCTGGCAAGCGGCTCGTTGAGCTGGGTGTGCAGTGCGCAATGGACATCAGCGACGGGCTAATTGGCGACCTGGAAAAGCTTGCGAGGGCGAGCGGCGTGAGGATAGCCATCGACCTGGCGAGCGTCCCCCTGCCGCCCGAACTGATATTCATGTTCGGCACAAGCGCGATCGATCTTGCTTTAGGCGGTGGTGAGGATTACGAACTGGTGTTCATGGCCTCCAGGCCCATTGTCGATTCGGTTTTGCGAGCAGTGGGGCGGGATGTGCAGGTCGTTGGAAGCGTGGTCGAGGGCGATATTCCGGGTGGCCGCGTGAGGGTGCTCGACGAGTCGGGGGGCGAGTACGAGCCGATCCGCAAAGGGTGGGACCACCTGGATGGTTGAAGGCACTCCTGGCACGGGGAGCGGACCGTGGCCCGCCCTACTCCTCGTCTCTGATTCCGAAGAGGAAACCGTGCGGATCGGCAGCGCTATCGGGCAGGTCCTCCGCATCGGCGATACGGTGCTGCTCTCCGGCGAGCTCGGTGCGGGGAAGACCCGGATGGTCCACGGGATGGCAGCAGGCGTCGAGAGTCCGATATCCGCCCGCAGCCCCACGTTCGTGATAGTCAACGAGTATCTGGGACGGATCCGGCTGAGCCACTGCGACCTGTATCGGCTGGGATCGGTGGATGAGGTTGAGGAGCTGGCTCTCGATGAGCGCCTGGTTGACGGCGCGCTGGTGGTCGAGTGGCCTGAGGTTGGCGCGGGTGCCCTGCCGCCCGATGCCCTTTATCTGAAGCTCGATAATGGCGAACATCAGGATCAGCGGTTGATCACTTTTACCCCTACGGGCCCGCGCTCGGCCGGGTTGTTGAGCCGTTCGGCAGCGGTGTACGAGGCGCTCGACGCGGCGGTCGGCCTTTCGCACGGGCCTGGCAGCGGGAGCGATACGAGTTGATTCTTGCGGTCATCGATACTTCAACCCGGTTTGCCGGTGTCGGGGCCATGGACGATGCGGGTAACCGGTCGACGCGCGCCTGGCGGTCGAATCAGAATCACGGGCGTGAGTTGATGCCTGCGCTCATTGAATGCCTGGACGAGCTGTCACTGGCACCGACCGATATCACGCACGTGGCGGTCGCGCTTGGCCCTGGCGGGTTCAGTGCGGTCCGGGTCGGGATCAGCGCCACTCTCGGGTTGGTCGTGGCAAAGCAGTTGCCAGTGCTGGGGATTCCAACACACGACATCGAGGTCGAGCCGCACCGGGCGCAGATCGCCACGGACAGACCGGTTTATTCGTTGCTACCGGCGGGCCGAAACGAGCTGTCGTGGGCACGCCATGGTGCCAATGCGGATAGGGAAACGGGTATGTCGGCCCCCGATGTGTTCGTCGAGGGCCTCGAGAGCGGTGCCCTGCTGTGCGGGGAGGCGTGTGACCTGGTGGTGGGGCTGGTGGAGCGATCGCGGTTTGCAGAGCCTGCAACTTCGGGCGCTGGCGAGTCGGCGGGGACACGCGATCCAAATTCGATTATCGACATTGCACGTGCCAGCTTCGGTGCCGGCGGGACAACCCCGTACGAGGAGTTGAGGCCAATCTACGCGCGGCCCCCGTCGATCAGCACTCCGAAGCCGCCCCGGTAGACGTCGGACGATAGGCCGTAAATAACCGTTCCGCCCAACCCAAAAAGTCTTTCCGGGCGGCACAATAAACGTGTACATATCACGTAATGCCCTGGGGAAAAGAAATGTCAACGGAGCGAACGCTCGTACTGGTAAAACCCGATGGAGTGCAACGCGGTCTTGCAGGCGAGATTATCGGAAGACTCGAACGTACCGGGTTACAGATCATCGGAATGAAACTCATGCAGGTTTCCGAAGACCTCGCCGGCCAGCACTACGCCGAGCACGTCGGGAAGCCGTTCTATGCCGGCCTGCTCAGTTACATCATTTCCTCTCCGGTGGTCGCCCTCGCCATCGAGGGTCCGAGCGCTATCACGACGGTCCGCAAGATCATGGGCGGGACCAACCCTGCCGAGGCCGCGCCGGGGACGATCAGGGGTGACCTTGGAGTGGATGTGGGGCGGAACCTGATTCACGGTTCCGCTAACGCTGAGGACGCGCTGCGCGAGGTGGGTCTGTTCTTTGCCGACTCGGAGCTTTTTGGCTACGACCGGGCTATCCAGTCGTGGATCGAGGAGTAGGAGCCGGGTTTTTTCTGCCGGGTAGTGGAAGCCTCCTCTCCCTGCGCCCTGGCGTGCCCCGCGGAGCTGTAACGCGCGACCAAGTGCGCCTCGCACGCCCGGAGCTAAACGCCGAAGGTTGGAGTGGGGGTGGTTCTTAGAGACGCGCGACCCACTGCATACGAGCCAAGCCAACACTTTTCACTGGAGAATACCGCGCGACCTCGCCCCGGGTCCCTCGGCTTCGATGACTGCGCTCGGGACGCGTTGGTTGCAGTCGCGGACAGTTCGCCCTACCCTCGCGCCCAGAGGGCACTCGTCTCCCTGGCAGTGAGGGAGGATTTTGGCGGTCAGCCGGGTATCTTTGCTACTGGACTCGGACTATTTCGGGGGCGCGGGACCAGAGTTGTTCGAGGCCGTAGTGCTCGCGTTGCGGTCGGGTGAACAGGTGAACCACGAAGCCGGTGAAGTCGAGGAGTATCCATCCACCGCCGCCTGAACCCTCTCGATGCGTAACGTGGACGCCCATCGAACGTGCGCGGCGACCGATGTCTTCGGCCATGGATTCGAGGTGCCGGTCGGTTTCGCCGCTGACTATCACAAAGAAGTCAGCGAAGCTGCTGATGCCCCGGGTATCGAGCAGCACTACATCGGATCCGAGTTTTTCGGATGCCTCGTCGACGGCGGCGCGCGAGAGATCTTCGTTCGAAGCGGCTGCTGGTTTCCCCGGGGTGTCTTCCATTACCCGAATTATAGACACTACGGTCTGAATCCAAACTGGACTGAGTGAAGAATCGCCGCTTCCGGCTGCTGCCCCGGTGCTACTCTGGAACGATGGCGCAAGTTCAGAACAGGAAGAAGCGTGCGGTTGTCGCGATGAGCGGGGGGGTTGATTCTTCCGTTGCCGCGGCGCTGCTCGCCCGCGAGGGCTACGACGTAGTCGGTGTCACGATGCGTCTGTTCAACGCGCCCAACGAGAATGTCGCCCGACTGAACAAGTCGTGTTGCTCGCTCGAAGATGTGGATGACGCCCGCTCCGTGTGCCGCAAGATCGGTGCGAAGCATTACTTTCTGAACTTCGAGGAGGAGTTTCAGAAGCACGTTGTCGACTACTTCGTTGGCGAGTACGAGCGCGGTCGCACCCCACACCCCTGCCTTGCCTGCAACGACCTGATGAAGTTTGAGTTCCTCATCCGACGGGCGAAGTTGATGGACGCAGATGTAGTGGTAACCGGGCACTACGCCAGGATTCGGCAGACAGACGGCGTCTACGAACTGCTGGCCGGGGTCGACCCGTTGAAGGACCAGTCGTATGTCCTCTACACCCTGACGCAGGAGCAACTCGCAAAGCTGGCGCTCCCGATCGGCGATTACTCGAAGGACGAGATCAGGGATGTGGCGCGTGAGCTCGGGCTGGCCATCGCCGACAAGCCGGATTCGCAGGACATCTGCTTTATCCCGGACGGCGACTACAACCGCTTTATCGAGCCGCGCCTGGAGCGAAGGGTACTCGGAAATATAGTCGACCCGGACGGCAATGTGCTCGGGAGCCATGATGGCATTCACGGGTTCACCATCGGGCAGCGCAGGCGCATTCCGGTCGTGAACAACACTGAGCGGCCGTTGTATGTCACTGATATCGATGCCGAGACCGGGCGGATCACCGTTGGGCCTGCGGAGGGACTGATGAAGACCCGGCTTTACGCGGCGGGCGTGAACTGGGTGTCGGGGAGCGCGCCGGAGGGACCGATACGTGTCGAGGCACGGATCCGCTACAACGGGCGGAACGCCGCGGCGCGTGTGCGGGAGCTGACAGGGGATGGGGTCGAAATCGAATTTGACGAGCCGGTGCGCGCCATCACGCCCGGACAGGCGGTGGTGTTCTACGATGGAGATGTCGTACTGGGCGGCGGGCTGATCGAGTCGTCTCTTCCGGGGCGGAAACCCAGCGACCGGAAGCCATCGGTTCCTGATGGCGCGCCACTCGATGGTCTGGCAGAAGACGGAGTCGCGGATTCTGGCAACCTGGCTCCCAGTGAACGGTCGGCATCCCCCATCCGCACGGCCTGAATTTTCCCACAGACACGGTATGCTTCAGGCCCGCTCGTTTTGTGGCACCCTCCGGCAGTGCTGCGCGGCCACACAGGTGGCCGCGCAGGTGAGTGGGTTCGGCCAGTGTCTTCCAGGTCTGGCCGATTCATCGTTCCTGATCAGCCTATCGTGGACCTGAAAATTGGCTAAAACCGTCCGAGCGCTCCCAGACTTCTCGATCGAAACAAAGATTGCCAACAGGGAAAACCTGCTCGTGGCCGGGGTCGACGAGGTCGGACGGGGGACGCTTGCGGGCCCGGTCGTGGCTGCTGCCGCAATTTTGCCGGGGCCGGTCCCGGTTGAATTCGCCGGGCTGGTAAACGACAGCAAGCTGCTTTCGGAGGCACAGCGCCAGCGGGCTTTTGACTGGTTGACCGGCTGGTGTGT
>JASLNQ010000145.1 GCA_030745955.1 Dehalococcoidia bacterium
CTTTGTCGAGGCAATGGATGACGACCTGAACACTCCCCAGGCACTCGCCGCGGTCTTCGACCTCTGCCGTGAAGTGTTCCGGGGGCGTGACGCGGGCATCGATGTTTCGGGCGCTGTCGAGTCGGTTCGTGATTTAACCGGCGTCCTTGGACTCACGCTCAAGGAGCCGCCCGACAGGTCGGGATTCACCGACGCCGAGATCGAGGCGCTCATTCAGCAGCGCACCGCGGCCCGGGATGACAAGCGCTGGGCCGATGCGGACGCCGTACGGGATCAGCTTGCAGAAGCCGGGATCTCGATCTCCGACGGCGCCGAAGGCACCACCTGGTCACGGAACTAAGCTGGGCAACCCGATTACGGGACTAAGCTGGGCAACCCACCCGGCTACTGTCATGCTGAACTTGATTCAGTATCGCCTGCGAAGCTGAAACACCCTTCGACGTATGCACAAATTCCCCTCTCCCTGCGAGGGAGAGGGCGTGTGGGTGGTTCCTAAAGACGCATGCAATCCGACTTCTATTTCACACCAATGCGCCACGCTACCCTACACCAGCGGGTTCAGCACGACCGTCCCGGTGCTGCCGTCGACCGCGATAACCTGCCCGTTGGCGATCTGTTTCGTCGCCACCTGCGTCTGAATCACGCATGGAATCCCGTACTCCCGGCTGATCAACGCGGCATGCTGGAAATTCGCCCCGCTATCCAGGACCAGTGCCCCTAAAAGTGGGAACACAGGTACCCAGTCGGGTCCGGCGTTTTCGGCCACGAGGATGTCGCCCTTTTGAACGTTCGGCGGCGTCGAATTTCGGGTGACCACCACGCGGGCGACGCCGGTGAAAGATCCTCGCGAAGACGCTGTTCCGTGAAGTGTTGAGCCATCCTCGCTCAGCCCCCGGAGCGGCTTCTCACCCTCATCTTTTTTGACTTTTTCAGGCGGTTTCGTGCCGAGATACTCGGGCATTGTCAGCTTTGAGTTTTCTGTAAATTCATCTTTTGCCCGGATCACCAGCGACCGCAAACCCGAGTAACCGCCGGCCGCGGCAGCCGACTCCAACTGGGCCATCCGCAAAAAGAACACATCGTCGGGGACATCGATCCAGCCATCCCGCACCAGCGCAGTTCCCAGGCGGTGGACCGCTTCACGATATTCACCGATCGTGCACTGCTCGATGAGGTAGTTGTGGTTCTCCATCATCTTGATGACTTGCGTCGCTTTGAACAGTTCGAGCTCGAACCGCTCTCGAAGCTTTTTGTCACCACCTATCTTCTGGCGAACATCGCTGGTAGACGTTTCCCGCCGGCGTTTCGAATCGGCCAGTCTTCGATTCAACTCGTCGAGGTCCTGCCGCACATAGGACCCGATCGAATCCAGGGGTATTTCGGGCTTGATATTCCAGGTGGGATCGGTCGGTCTCCAGGCGGTCCCGTAGCCGCTACCGCTACGACGTCCCCAGGTCTTCAGCATCGACCGGAACCTCGTGCGGAACCTGCGAACGGCAGGTCTCTTACCCGCGCCACGCTCGAATATCGCATCGTAATCACGCTTCTCGAAAACATCGGACAACCACTCGTCCGATTGCACGAGGGCTGCCATTCTGACCAGTCGCCCAACCAGCCTCGATGTCATGTGGTCAAGCGCAATGGTCAGGTCCGATCCCTCGATTGCTGAGATCCCGATCGTTTCGGCAACGAGCTTCCGGGCCGCGTCGTCTTCCTTTTCCGTCAACCCCGCCCAACCGCGCCAGTGGAGATCTGTCTCATGATCGACAGCGACAAGTGTTGCCGTCTTCAGATACGTCACGAGTTCTGAAATCGGTGCGCTATCCACCGGTCGTTCCCGCTCCAGCGAGGTGAGTTGCCTGAGGAGCAGCGGCTCGACCTTTGCGTAGTAGTAGGTCGTGCCTTTATTGACCAATCGACGACCTTCCCGGTGATGCCTGAAGAGCCGGGCGTCGATCTCCTCCCGGTCGTGGGCGGGTTCTGCGGCAAACAGGTGACCGTTGAAAAGCTTCTTCAGGTATCGCCTTGCCATGTGCTGGCCAGTTGCGTCCACACACCGCTTTTCGACTTCGCCTGACCATATGAGAAAGTCGATGTAAAGAGGGAGGGTTGGCTCCCGCAAGTAGGCCGGTGTCCAGTAGAGCTCGGCTTCCGACGGGTTATCCCACTCCATCGGAAATTTGGATTCCACCGGTGGTCCATCTGTGCCGGTAGTAACCGGCCGGGACTGCAGGATGTGAACATCGTCGTCCTTAACGGCGAACTCGATATCCCGGTCATCGCCCGCGGATTTCTTGGTGTCGGAGGCAGCCCTGGCAACAGCCAGCAACAGGCCATCAGAAAGCGCTGGATCGCTGCGCCGCACGGCCGGCACCGCCACTTTGTTGGTCTTGCCACCCTCGCCCGACACGATCATCCAGTCCTTGTCGATCACGTCCCGCCCGGTGATCTCGAACGAAACGGGATCGATGATGAATGAATCCGCGCTGGTTGTCCCTGAGACAACACCTTCACCGAGCCCGGGAGCTGCATTGACCAGGATCTGATCCTTGCCGTCACGCGGATCGCATGTGAACACGACCCCACCGGCATCCGCATCGATCAGCTCCATTACCAACACGGCCATCGACCCCGAATCGTGGGGAATTCCCATGCGTTGCCGGTACGATATCGCACGGCCAGTGTAGTAGGAGGACCAAACGTCCCCGATGCGCACCAGGACAGAATCGGCATCGATCGCGTCCAGGAATGTGTCGTACATGCCAGCGAACGAAGCGCCCTCGAGGTCTTCGGCCGTCGCGGACGAGCGCACCGCAAACGTCGACGACGCCGAATCGATCCGCCGGGCCACTTCAGCCGCCAGGCCCTCGGGCGGTGTCAGCGACGCAAGGAGCTCGATAATCGAAGCCGATGCGTCGTTGGCCGAGGCCGTATTGTCGGTGTCGACCGGGCCAAGTAGTCGGGCGATCTCCTCGGCAACAGGTTTGATAAATCCAGCGAATGCGCCGGCGTGAATTACGAAGCCGGGCGGTACCGCAGCACCGCTTCTGAGCAGGTCTGCTACCGATGCTGCCTTGCTTCCGACCAGTGAGGACTCAAGCGCCTGTGGATCGTCGAATTCGACGACGTATTTGTGCAGTCTGTCCGCTGGCATGGCGGAGAATGTTACACGTGCACGCGGTGCCGCAAACCCGGGACCGATGACAAAAACAGGGCGCGCCAAAGCGCCCTGAACCGATTCCAAACCGGAGAGTTAGCTGTACCTTACGTTGGCGATCGCGACGGTAACGAAAACGACTGCCAGGATGATGGTCGCCCGGAACAGTAATTGCTCGACACCGCGACGCGAACGGAACGTGTTGCTTGCTTCGCCGAAGAGAGCCGAGCCAGTACCACGGGCCTGCAGCAGCAAAATGGTGATCAGCGAGACCGCGATAACGATCAGGATGAGGCTAAAGACGGTTTCCATGAAATTTCCTGTGCGCCGCGCATCGACGTCTCTTTTCGACAGCTATCTATGTTAGGGCTGCAAGGCCGGTAACGCCACTGCACACGTAGCGGTAATCGTCGAATCGGCATCCGGCCCTCGTGCGAATTGCGAGTGACGCGTCGGCTGGCAGGACGCAGGCCCCCGGGGGCTACCTGCTCGCCAGCTTTTCCTTAATTATCTCGGTCGCCTGCATCGCATCGGCCTGCCCGCGGGTCGCCTTCATCACCTGCCCCATCAGGTACTTGAGCGACGCTTCCTTGCCCGCGAGATAGTCTTCGACAGCCTTTTCATTGTTTTCGATCACCTCGTCAACAATCGGCCCGAGCGAATCAGCGCCGGAAACCACCCCGAGCCCCAGTTCCTCGATGATCGCCTCCGGTGCGGTGCCGGTTTCGTACATTACCCCGAAGACCTGTTTGGCCGAATTGTTATTCAGCTCTCGCTTTCGGAATTTCTCCACCAGCGTCGCGAGCGCTTCCGGTCCGACTTTCGTATCGCCCATGTCCGAAATCTCGTCGTTGTTCATCCGTCGGGCCATCTCACCGTTCAGCCAGTTGGCCGCCTCCTTGGCGAACGCATGCTTCGTGTCGGGCACCGATTCGGCAATACCGGCGCAGACCACCTCGAAATAGTCAGCGGTCGAGCGGAGCGCGGTGAGCAGGTCGGCGTCGTACTCGCTGAGTCCCCACTCCTCGATGAACCGGTTTTTTCGTGCGATCGGCAGTTCCGGCATCCTGCCCTGGGTTTCGCCGATCCACTCTTCGCTGATCAGCAGCGGCGGGATATCTGGCTCCGGGAAGTACCGGTAGTCGTTGGCCTCTTCCTTGCTCCGCTGCGAGACCGTGATCTCCTTGCCGTCGTCCCAGCCCCGCGTTTCCTGGATTACACGCTCACCGCTCTCGACAACCGCAATCTGGCGCTCGATCTCATATTCGATCGCCCTGACCACCGCACGGACGCGGTTCATGTTTTTAACCTCAACCTTGGTCATGAGTTCGGTGTGGCCGACCGGCCGGACGCTGACATTCGCGTCACACCTGAACGAACCCTCCTCCATGTTCGCGGTGCCAACGCCCAGGTATCGGATGATGTGCTGAAGGTTGTTGATGTACGCCTCAACCTGCTCGGCGGTGTGCATGTCGGGTTCGGTCACGACCTCCATAAGGGGAGTCCCCGCACGGTTAATATCGAGGAGCGAATGGACCGTTCCACCCTGCGGACCCTCGATGTGGACCAGCCGCGCAACATCTTCCTCCATGTGCACCCGGTTGATCCGGACGCGCACCGGTGGGTCCAGCGGCAGGTCCATGTGACCCTCGTAGCAGATCGGCTCGTCCAGCTGGGTGATCTGGTAACCCTTCATGAGGTCCGGGTATGTGTAGTTTTTACGGTCGAACTTGGTAATCCGGGCGATTTTGCAGTTGATCGCCATGCCGATCATCATGGCGTACTCGATGGCCGTCTTGTTTACGACCGGCAGGGTACCGGGCAGTGCCATGCTCACCGCATCGACCACGGTGTTCGGCTCGGCAGTCTGGTACTCGGCGCTCGATGTGCCGAACATCTTGCTACGCGTCCTCAACTGCACATGTGTTTCGAGACCGATTACCGCTTCGTACTGCACGGCTTGCCTTTCGAGTAATTATGCATAAAAATGTTGTAAACTGAATCATTCAGGCATTGGCTTGAATTTTGAATATAGCACCGCACGGACCCTTCCTCGGCTCAATTACCGGCGGATACGGCAGACAACGGGCGCGTCATCTGGCGAATCGAGAAACGGCTACTGCAACGGCTACGCACCACGAGAGGCTGGAACATGACATACATTGACCCCACCGAAAGTTCTCCTGACAACTACAAGGTGATACTTGAGAACGATCATGTGCGGATGCTCGAGATGACCCTCCCCGCGGGGACATCGGACAACCAGCACTCGCACCTCGACGAGAGCGTTTACTTCATCTCCGGTGGCAAAGCGAGCATCGTGGACGGCGACGGCGAGACGATGGAAGCCGAACTGCCTGACGGCGCAACGATGTGGCACCCGGCGTGGACTCACACCGTGACAAACACCGGTGATACCGAGATCCGGGCCATTATCGTCGAGAGCAAGAGATAGCTCTTTCGACTACCCGCTCACTCACGCACCGATCCTGGCACAACCCGGAGCTCCGACCAGGCAACAAGGAACCCGCAATTGGCCTGTTCGCCGTTGCGGGTTTCTTCTTTGGTGAAACATTTCATTCGCTCGCCATCGACTACCCCGGAACAGCCGCAACACACTCGAACGGCGAAACACCGGCTCCTTCGTACCTGCACCAGATTCATTTCGAAAAGTAAAACCAGAAGAATAACCTCCACCGCCAGATTGTCCTTTAATAGTAATTTGATATCCACTGAGGTCTAACGAGCCTCCACTCAATATTGTAACAGATTTACAATCTTCATTGGCTCCCAT
>JASLNQ010000146.1 GCA_030745955.1 Dehalococcoidia bacterium
GAACTGGCCCTCTGGGACATCAAGGGCAAATCGCTCGGTGTTCCTGTCTACTCGCTGTTCGGCGGACCCACCCGCCAGAGCCAGCAGGTCTACTGGTCGCACTGTGGCTCATCCCGCGTCCGCAACAACGAACTGATCGGTGTCCCGCCCATCGATTCGTTCGAGGCCGTCACCGAACTCGGTGCCGAAGTAAGAGAGAAAGGCTTCAAAGCCCTCAAGACGAATATCAACTTCCCCGGCAAACCTGCCCGCAGCTACGTCGGCGGATTCGGCGGCGGAGCCGGCACAACCGACCAGAACGTCACGAAAGAAACCCTCGACCACCTCGAAAAGTACATCGGCGCGTTCGAAAAGGGCACAAAGGGCGAGGTCCAGATAGCACTCGACCTGAACTTCCACTTCAAGCCCCTCGCCGCACGCCAGATATGCGCGGTGATGGAGCAGTTCAACACCATGTGGGTCGAGGTCGACATGTACGAACCGGTCGGACTCGCCGAAGTGAAGGCAGCGACCAGCGTCCCAATCACCTCGGGCGAAAACCTGTTCGGTATCCGCGACTACCGCCCCTACTTCGAAAACCGCTCGATGGACACGGTGATGATCGATGTCCCCTGGAACGGCTTCTCACGGTCACGCGACGTTGCGATGCTGGCCGAGAGCTACGAACTCAACATCGCGCCCCACAACTACTACTCGCACCTCTCGACCATGCATTCGATCCACCTCTGCGCGACGGTGCCGAACGTCCGCATCATGGAGGCCGATATCGACGACGTGCCCTGGAAAGACGACCTCACGGGCGGCGCACTCGACTACACCGGTGGCGAGCTGCAAATCCCGACGAAACCCGGCTGGGGTGTAGACCTCGACGAAGACGTGGCGAAAGCACACGAATGGCAACCGGGCCGGGGACCGGGATTTTGATGGAAATACCTCCTGACACGCCATGCAAATACCGTCCTACTACTTGAAGCGGCCCGATGGCCCTCTCGAACCAGGGATTATCAGTTCGTTCGAGAAACTTTTTACGGAGCAAATACTCCACGCACACGGCGCGCTGGTCGACTACACGCTGCCCGCGCCTAAATGGCAGTTCCTGAGCTACCTGTGCGATGAAAAAGAAGTTGTCATGCACGGGAGTGGCGTTTCGACGATTCGCGAATTCGAGCCAAGGCAATCGAACGACACAGACGAATTTGGTAATCAACGTGCTGTCTACGCAGCTTCGGACGGAATCTGGGCGACATATTTTGCCATCGTGGATCGAGATGGCCTGGTGCTGTCACTCGTCAACAGTTGCAATCGTGTGTTCGATGACGATGGGAAGGCCGAGTCATACTACTTTTTTTCGATCAACGGCGACGCACTGCCACACCAGCCGTGGCGAGAGGGCACGATGTACATACTTCCGAAAGATACATTCGAACAGCAATCGTCATCAAGGACCGGCTTCGAGTCGACACAATGGCGAAGCTTCGAATCCGTAAAACCCCTCGCAAAGATCACGGTGGGCCCTACGGATTTTCCGTTCCTGGACCAGATACGAGGCCACGATCTTGCCGAAGTTACGAGGCGGGCAGCCGAAAATCCAGGTGGATTTCCGTGGTTGGAAGACGGTGAAGAGTAGATAGCGCCATGTCCACCAATCAGCCCGAACACACTCACTACATCTACCAGTTCGAGATCGCTGTTCCGCTCGAAGACTGGACCGAGCGTGAATACGACATCGCCCGCCAGCACCGCCAGTACCTGGAAGCCGCCCACGAAAGCGGTCGAATCCTGCTCGCCGGTCGCAGCACCGACGGCATTGGCCCCGCGATCGTCGTATTTGAAGCCAAGTCGCCCGAAGCAGCCGAGGAATTCCTACAAAACGACCCGTTCATCGAGAACGACCTGATGCGCGCCACCGTCCACCCGTTCCGGGCAACACTCACCCGGGAATAGCGATCCGCGTGGCGCGTAATCGCCAAGAACCACAGTTAGAAGAAACAACCCGCACCAATGCGGGTTGATACTGTTCGTAGCGGTACCAGGGCTGAACCGCGATCATGGAGATTGAATGTCGCCGGACACCGATACGCCCGCGAAAAAACAATCACCTCTCACAAGCCTCCTGCGCTCCAGGAGCTTCGTCGCCCTCTTCGCATCGAGCACCCTCGGTGTTACCGGCGAAAACATGCGAATCGCCGCCCAGTCGTGGTGGATCCTCGATGTGGGCGGATCGAACACGCAGGTCGGGCTCGCCGCGGGACTCAGGATCATCCCCCTCTTCATCCTCACCCTCTACGCCGGGGTCCTCGTCGACCGCGTCGGCGGCAAGCGCGTGATGATCGCCATGCGCTCGGTCCTGCTCCTGCTTGCCGTCGCAACTGCACTCATCCTCTTCTCGGCCAATCCACAAATATGGCAGGTGATAACCATCGCGGTAGTCGCCGGGGGCGTGATCGCGTTCGGCATGCCGGCGTCGCAGACTCTCGTCGCGGAAATCGTTCCGGAAGACATCCGGCCCTCGGCCAACTCACTGTTCCAGGTTGGTAGCTCGGTCGGCAGCACCGCCGGGCCGCTGCTGGTCAGTGTCCTGATCGCTGTCCGAGATGCCGGCACTGCCTTTCTCGGCCTGGTGACCGTCTACGCCATTTCCATACTTGGAGCGCTCGGTATTACCTCAGCCAGGCAACAAACAACCTCTGACGAGTCCACCTGGAAACAGCTGATCGAGGGATTTCGCTACGTCCGGCGGACCCCGATCCTCCTCTGGATCATTACCCTCGACTTCGCGATCGTTTTCTACGGGATGGTGATGCCAATCGTGCCGGCATACGCAACGCAGGTGCTCGACACCAGCGCAGTCCAGTACGGGTGGATGTGGGGCGCACTTGCCCTTGGCCAGGGGCTAACCGGCCTGGTGATGGCCATTTTCGGGGTACTTAAGCGAAGCTACCTCATGCTGGTGAGCGCGGCATCGGTCTTCACGGTCGGGATGGTCATTTTCGGCCTGTCAGAAACCTACCTGGTCTCGCTGGGCGGTCTCTTTATTACGGGGATCGCGTTCCCGCTCTGGGGCGCCACGCTGATCACACTGGTGCAGAAACACTCCGACGCCCGTTACCGGGGCCGGGTGCTGGCGATCTTCTCGATTCCTGCCTTCCAGGGCGGTTCGGTCGCCTGGATGCTGGGCGGTGTGCTCCTGGACGCGATCGGCGAGTTCGAGACCGTGGTGATCTGCCTTGTCGGTGGCTGGGTGATGCTGCTCGCCGCACTCGCCTTCTCCCGCGATTTGCGCCGCGCCTGAAGAACTCCAAACCGTCACAATTCGGCAACGAGTCGGGATTACAAAGTGTGATAACGTCCACGCGGTAACTGAACCACACGATTTCGTCGAAATTACCGGGCTGGAATGTCGACTTCTCCTACTGCCGTCTTACGTGAAGACACCCGCTCACCACTACGCCAGCTTTTCACGTCCCGCAGCTTTGTTGCGCTGTTCATCACGAACACCCTCGCGTTCGGGGGTGAGCAGATGCGATTTGCTGCTCAATCCTGGTGGATTCTCGATGAAGGGGGCTCGAAGACCGAGATGGGCCTTGCTGCAGGGCTTCGAGTGGTTCCCGTCGTAATCATCACACTCTATGCCGGCGTCCTGATTGATCGAGTCGGTGGCAAACGCATATTGATGATAGTGCAAGCTTTTCTCATTTTGCTCGCCATCATCACTGGACTGATCTTACTCATCGATCGCGTGCAGGTCTGGCACGTTGTCGTGCTCTCCACAATTGCTGGCTCGACCATTGCACTGGGAGCTCCGTCGAGGCAAACGCTGGTTCCAGAGGTCGTCCCGAAAGACATTTTGCTGCAAGCGAACTCGATGAACCAGTTGGGCACCGCTGCTGGCCGTACCCTCGGACCGCTTGCTGCAGGTGCCCTGATCGCAATCCGCAGCGCAGCACTCGCTCTTTTCGGGCTGGCAGTCGTGTACGGCCTGGCGCTGATCGCCACACTCAACATACGCGCAATGGGCCAACGAAAGTCCGTTTCGGACGAATCGGCCCTCAGCCAGATAAGAAGCGGTTTTTCCTACATACGCAGCAACCCGGTTCTGCTCTGGACGATTGTTTCATCCATTTCATCGATCTTCCTTGCGATGATCTACCCTATCATTCCTGTGTATGCGAGGGACGTGCTGGAAGTTGGCGAGGTGAAATTCGGCTGGATGTGGGGGGCTGTTGCGGTTGGGCAGGCGACAGGCGCATTTGTCATCGCCTCCAAAGGCGGATTCCCGAAAAAGTCACTCAATTTAGTTGCCGGTGTTGGTGTATTTGGAGTCGGTCTCATCGGCTTCGGTCTGTCGGAAATCTACTGGGTGAGTCTCGTTTTTCTCTTCGTGAACGGTCTTGGCATTCCCCTGATTTTGACTTCCTGGATGACCCTCCTGCAGGAGCACGCTGCCACAGAGTATCGAGGGCGCGTGATGGCCGTTTACTCGATAGCAATCCAGGGCACATCGGCCGGATGGCTGCTCGGTGGGTATCTTCTGGACGTTATTGGTGGATTCCCGACCGTACTCGCCACGGTTATCGGCAGTCTTGGCATCGTTGTAATCGCCATTGCAGCCTCAAAAGACTTCAGGAATGCGTAATGGTGCTTATCCCCGCATTCACCTTCTCCCGCGAACTTCGCCGTGCCTGAAAAGCTCCGACCCGCCGGTTACCCACGCTGGGTAGTGATAAATTGCCAGCACCATGAACATCATCGACGCCCATCCGCACATCTACTCCGACGACCGCAAAAAATACCCGACCATCGACGATCCGTGGAACCCCGGTGAGTCAGCAACCGCCGAAGACCTGAAGTCGAAGATGGATGAATCGGGCGTCGGCAGGGCAGTCTTCATCCAGACCAGCACTTTCTATGGCTGGGGTAACCGCTACGTGATGGCCTCGACCCGCCAGCACTCGGCATGGGCGACCGGTGTGGTCACGCTCAGCCCGGACGACCCGCAGCACCTGGAAGTTCTCGAAGACGCCGTTACGAACTACTCCGTGCGTGGCCTTCGTGGCACTTCCGACCGCGACAACGAAATCGGGTCGCCAAACGTAAAACGGCTCTGGGCAAAGGCCCGCGATCTGGGAATCGTCGTGAACTGCATGGTCATGGACGACCTCGACCGCGTCCCGGAGATCGAGGCGCTTGCACAGGAACTCGACGATCTGCGAATCGTGATCGACCACTGTTTCATGCTGAACGCATTCAGAAAAACAGACGACACGCTCGTCGCGCTCGAACGACTCTCCAAACTGCCCAATATTCACGCCAAGCTGACCAGCGGAACCCACGGCTCGGCACGGGTTTTTCCGCACGAGGACATGCACGCACCGCTGAAACGAGTGATCGAAGTCTTCACACCCGACCGCTGCGTATGGGGATCGAATTTTCCAAACGCACTCTGGTCGAAAGGCACGAGCTACGCCCAAAATCTTTCGCTGTTTACCGAGGAACTCGAGCTTTCGCAACCTGAACAGGAAGCCATCCTCGGTGTGACCGCCGAACGGCTCTGGTTCTCATAGCACCCGCGTATAATCTTGGGTTTCTCATCGTAGTCCTAGGCAAGGTGATCTTTGGATTTCGAGGTTTTTCGCTTCACGCTCTCGAACGAACTGGAGATGTTGCTTCGTATCGCGATTGCAGCTGTCGTCGGCGGGATTATCGGGTTTGAACGTCGGCGGGCCGCCCGACCAGCGGGCATTCGCACCATGTCGCTCGTAGCCATGGGCGCTTCTGCATTCACCGTCGTTTCTATATTCGGATTTACTGGTGAGGACGAAAACCAGTTCAGGGACCCTGCCCGAGTCGCGGCCCAGGTTGCAACTGGCGTCGGATTCATCGGCGCGGGAACGATGATCCGGTCAGGTGAGATGATCCGGGGACTCACTACGGCGGCGAGTA
>JASLNQ010000147.1 GCA_030745955.1 Dehalococcoidia bacterium
CCACTCGCCCCTCAGCACCGCTGCTACCTGCTGCGACGCCCGCTGACGTGCCAACCAGCCAGAACGCGTCGATGACCCGGCGAGGTGCGGGGCGGTGATCACGTTCTCCATCTGGAGCAGCGGGTTACCCGGATCAACCGGTTCCTGCTCGAACACGTCGAGGCCCGCACCACGGATCTGGCCTGTCTCCAGCGCCCTGATCAGCGCCGGCTCGTCGGTAAGGGAGCCCCGGCAAACGTTGATGTAGTATGCCGACTTCTTCATGTGGCTGATCTGCTCCTCACCAACCAGGTGGAACGTCTCGGCGTTCAGCGGTACCACGACGATTATGTAGTCGGCGCGCGCACACAGGTCGTTGATATCGAAAACCTGTGTCACCCCGTATTCCTGGATGATCCACGGCGCGATGTAGGGGTCGTAAACAAGGGTCTCCATGCGCCAGCCCTGACCGAGCTTGCGGGCGACCTGCCGTCCGATGTTCCCGAACCCGATGATCCCGAGCGTCTGTTCGTCAATCGGCTCTATCGGCAGGAAGGCCGAACGGTCCCAGTCGCCGACATTCCGCAGGTGGTTGGTCGTCTGGACGACCTGCCGGTTCAGAGCGAGGGCCATTGTCACGGCCTGGTTCGACACCTCTTCCGCACACATTCCCGCTCCGTTGGTGACGATGATCCCCATATCGGTGGCAGTTTCGACATCGATGTGGTTGAAACCGTGAGAGTAGACGGCGAGCACCTGGGCGTTTTCTGCGGCACGGATGACCTGCTCGGTCCCCCAGCCACCGCGCATCATGATCGCGTCGGCGCCACGCACGGCCTCGATCGCCTCGCCCTCGGACTTTGGCGCCTCCTGGACGAACTCGATGTCGAGGTCGGCCATTTCTGCCCGCTCGTGCAACAGCGGGTCATCGGTCGTTGGACCAAGGACTACAACTCGTTGTTTTGCCATGTTTGTTACTCCGTGTGGTAAACCAGGAATTATCGATCGAGAAACCGGATTTTGATCTTCCGGACCGGCGACCAGGATTAGCGAGAGACCGGGATATCACTTCCCAAATTCAGCGAGCATTACCTCCCAGCTAACCGCCCAGTTGCGTGGCTCAACGGTCGACCTGACATCGGGGTTGATCAGCGACATCGGCCAGTAGCCCAGCGCGATCCGCATTGCCTCTTCACCGAGCTGGGTATTCGCCCGTTCCCAGGCGACTTCACTGTACGAGGCATAGTGGTTCGTGACCGAGACGTTGTCCATTTTCAGCAGCGGGTTGTTGGGATCGACCGGTTCCTGCTCAAAGACGTCGAGCCCCGCACCGGCGATCTTCTTCTGTTCCAGCGCTTCGATCAACGCAAGCTCATCGACAACCGGGCCACGCGAGCAGTTGATCAAGTACGCCGTTGGCTTCATCAGGTCGAAGAACTCGGCGTTCACCATGTGGTGGGTCTGCTCGGTCAGGTAGACGTGCGGCGAGATGTAGTCGGACCGCCTGGCGATTTCCTGCGGTGAGGTGACTATCTCGACGCCGTATTCCTTGGCGTCCCAGGAAGACCTGAACGGATCGTAGGCGATCACGTGCATGCCGAAGGCAAGCGCCTTGCGTGCCACCGTTCTGCCGATATCACCGAGCCCTATTATCCCGAATGTCTGACCAACAATGTGGCCCATTGGCGGAAGGTGTTCCCGGGTCCAGACGCCGCTTTTGACCAGCTTGTCGTGCAATACGAATTTTCGTGAGCCGACGAGGAAATGCATCATCGTCTGGTTGCTCACTTCCTCGGTGCCAAACGAGGCCGTGTTCGCCAGGATCACCCCGTTTTTGACCGCGCCGTCCAGGTCCATGGTGTCGTAGCCATGGCCGAACGAAATCAATCCCTTGCAACGCCCGTTGTTACCCATGTGGGTGAACAGCTCGGGTGGAAAACTGTGCCCCTGGTTCATCGCTACATCAGCGCCGTTGAGTGCCTCGATCAACTCACCATCACTGGTACCGTCATATATTACGAACTCCGCTCCGAGGGACTCCGCAGCGCGACTTTGCGCGTCCGTGTTCATCGAGTGAGTGCCCCTGCCCTGCGGCCCCAGGAATAGAACCCTAATATCTTTTGCGTTTGGTGTTTCTGGACTCATTGTTTTCGGTAACTCGGTATGACTTCAGGTAGAGCGAACATTTCTCGGTTAGCCGGGAACCACGATGCTTTCCGGCGCATTGCCGTTCCACACCTTGAGCATGTTGTCGAAGGCGAATCGTACTCTCCTCGGGTAACTTTCGTAACTCTTACCCGCAACGTGCGGCCCAACCACCACGTTTTCGAGCTTCAAAATCGGGTTCTCGGGGTCGACCGGTTCCTGCTCGAACACGTCCAGTCCGGCACCCCAGATCTCGCCATCGACGAGCGCCCGGTACAGCGCCTGCTCCTGGATAACCGGCCCTCTGCAGGTGTTGACGAGTATGGCAGTGCGCTTCATTAGCCTGAGCTCGCGCTCGCCGATCAACCCACGCGAGCTTGCGTTGAGCGACGTGTGGAGCGTCACGGCATCGGACCGCTCGAGCAGTTCGTCGAACTCGACCCTTGTGGCCCCGAAGCCCTCGGCCTTCTCGCTGCGCACCGGATCGGTGTAAAGCGTTGTCGTCTCGAAGCCCCGCAGCATTCCCGCTACTGTGCTGCCAATCCGGCCCGCACCCACGATGCCGACCGTCGTGCCGAACAGCTCGTGTGTGTCCCGCCCATCGACCTCCGGGCGCATCCAGCCGCCGCCGCGGGTGTCGGAGTCGGTAACAACCAGGTGCCGCATGGTCGAAAACAACAGCGTGAAGGCGAACTCGGCGACCGCAATCGCGTTCGCCCCGCCGTTATTGGCCACCGGGATACCCATCTCGCCGGCGAGCTTAAGGTTGATCCCGTCGTAACCCGCAGAGCAGAGCTGCACTAGCCTGGTCTTCGTGGCAGTCCGCAGCACGTTGTCGGTAACGCCCAGCCCGAACACGAGAATGAAATCGGCAATCTCCGCTGCCTCCAATATCTCCTCTTCCGCCGACTCCCTCGTTCGCACGTGGAGGTTCCACCCGTCGGGCGTGTTCTCCTTTGCCAACTCCAGGAGCGGCAGGGCAGGACCGGAAAAAGCAAGGACTTCAGGCATGGTTACTCGATTCCATTAATTTCAGTCTGCCGACTGTTCAGTGATTGAAATAGCGCGCCGGGGGCTGCATTGTAGTACGTGACCAGAAACTACCAGAAAATGATTGACCGGCAAGTGATGGCTGGTAGATATACAGGGGTTCGGGCAGTAAATAGCACGTTGTCTCCTGCTCAAGTACCTGTATGACTGACTTCACGGCCAACGATCCAGCCCCCTTGAAGACCGGCCAGTATCGACAATGACCCCCGAGATCACCAACCCAAACTCGATCGAATCCACCGCTATCGAAATCCTGTCCGACCTGGGACAGTTCACGGCCACTTCGTACTGGGAAGACGGCCCGGCCGGATACCTGGCCGATCGCGCAAGATCGGCCGGCCTCGAGGTTTCGACCGACGACTGGGGTAACGTTCTGGTCGCCAGAAAAGGAAGCGATGCCAGCGCACACGGTATCGCCTTCGTCGCCCATACCGATCACCCCGGCTACGAGGTTGTCGCACGGGAAAACGAAAAGCTGACTCTGAAAGCCCTTGGAGGACTGGGGATCGCAGCGGGTCGTGCCGGTACCGTGATCCGGGTGATCGCCGAGTCGGGTGACACATTTACCGCCACTGTGAGCAGGACGACGCCTGCCGAGACCGAACTCGCAATTACGAGGCAGGCCGCGGGCTGGCTGTGGGTCGATACGGTCTACGCCACGCTGGACCGGGGGGCCGAAGTGAACCTGGGCAAGCTACCCCGGCCCGCGGTCCCCGATCTGCCGGGTTTCTCGATCGAAAACGACCGCATCCACATGCGTGCCGCCGATGATCTCGCTGGCTGCGCAGCGATCCTCGCCGCGCTTGAGTACGGTGCTGACCAGCCAGCCCCCGGCACCGTTTACGGCCTGTTCACCCGGGCTGAAGAAGTGGGCCTTGTAGGTGCTCGCCTCGCCGCAGAAAACGAGCTGATCCCCAAAAACACGGTGATCGTCTCCGTCGAGACAAGCTCGGTCCTCCCGGGTGCTGAAATTGGTAACGGTATCGTGATTCGGACCGGCGACAGATCGGCAACTTTCGACAACGAGGCCGAGGTGTACCTTACCCGGGCAGCTATCAACACAGGATCAAACAATCCCGGGTTCAAGGTCCAGCGCCAACTCATGAGCGCAGGCGGTTGCGAAGCTGCGGCATTCAAAGCGTTCGGCTACAAGGTGACAGGCACCGCGTTCCCACTCGGCGCATGGCACAATCGGGGTGAATCAGGAGTGGAAACCGAGTTCATTTCAAAGGGCGATTTCGTTGGCGGAGCGATCCTGCTCGCGGAGGCAGCGAAGCTCGCTGGCACGGCGCCCCGGGGTGTGCTCGACCGCCTGACCGATCCGCCAGAAGAAGAAGCTGAACGGCTCCGCTCTGGCAGGACCGATCGCTAGCGGGTCCCGTTTATTCTGAGCGAGAAGCGTATTCTGTTCGTCGAGAATAATCCCAAGACAACCCAACCCATCCCAACGGAGTCGCTGAGGACCAAAATGGAAGTAGACGGCAGTTACCTGGTGGCCCGCACTCTCAAGGAAGAAGGGGTGGAGCATCTCTTTTTCCTTATGGGTGGCCCGAACTACGAGATCGTCAACAACTCCGAAGATTTCGGCATCAGGGCGATCGATTTCCGCCACGAGCAGGCCGCCTCAATGGCCGCCCACGGCTACGCACGGGTCACGGGCAAACCCGGTGTTACCACTGCGGCTTCCGGACCCGGCACACTGAACCTGCTTACCGGTCAGTACACCGCCTTTATCGACTGTGCCCCGATGATCACGCTGGGCGGCGCCGGCCCAATCTCCGATTTCGGTCGTGACGGATTCCAGGAAATCGACCAGGTAGGTATTTTCGAGCCGGTCTCCAAGGCCGTAATGCGACCAACCGACCCCGCTCGCTACCCGGAGCACATATCCACCGCTTTCCGCCTCGCTACCACGGGCCGGCCGGGCCCGGTCTATGTCGACTGCAATGAAGACGTCCTCTACGGCAAGATCGATGAAGCAGACGCTGCGCTCCCGACTCGCGTGGCCGGGCGTGCGCGACCTGCTGGCGATCCCCACCTCATCAGGCAGGCCGTTCAACTTCTGTCCGAAGCCAACAGCCCGATGGTGTTCGCCGGTGGCGGTGCCTGGTGGTCGCAGGCCCATGATGAACTGCAGCAGCTGATCGAGCGCACCGGTATCCCGTTCTACACCTCACCGATGTCGCGTGGCCTGCTCCCCGACGACCATGCGATGTCGTTCCCGGCCGCTCGCTCGGGTGCATTCAGGCAGGCCGACGTAGTCTTGATCGTTGGCACCCGGCTCAACTGGATGATGACTTTTGGCAACAGGATTGCCGCTGAATCGAAGGTGATCCAGATCGATATCCATGGTGCCGAACTCGGCCACAACCGGTCGGTCGACGTCGGCATCGAAGGCGATGCAAAAGTGGTACTCCAACAGATGATCGACGAGGCCGAACGAACCGGTTTTGAATCGAAGGCAGATTCGCAATGGATTGAATCACTCCGGCAGGCCGATCTCGACCGGCGAGAGCGCGTCGCCCCGCTCGAAAACTCGGAACAACGGCCAATCCATCCTCTGCGGCTGTGCAAGGAACTCCGTGACGTGATGGACCGCGACGCCATCCTTGCGGTCGACGGAAACGAAATTCTCCACTACGGTCGCCAGTCAGTGCCAACCTTCGTTCCCGGCCACCGGCTTAACTCGGGACCCTCGGGCTGCATGGGCGTCGGTCTGCCGTACGCCCTCGGCGCAAAGATCGCCAAACCCGACAAGCAGGTGATAG
>JASLNQ010000148.1 GCA_030745955.1 Dehalococcoidia bacterium
GATCAACTCCACGAGCGTATCCACCAAAGTCCACGAGTAGGTCAATTACCCCGGCACGTACCAGCCGGGGGGTCGGCGCGGATGAATTTTCGATGATTCGACGAATCCGATGGGTTACCAGTAACTGATTTTCAGAGGAACCGGTGATTTGTTCGATGAAAGCGTCGGATGATCAATTCACAATCTCGGATCCCTCATGCGAAGGCTGTTGGGCTACCGAATGTTGACTGACCAATCGCCGTCAGCTACAACGACCAGGGCCCAGAACCCGGGTTCCATAATGCCTGGTCCGTACGATGCGACCTGAAGTGGAATGTCACCCGAGTAGCTTCCGACTTCGTTGACGACCAGGTTTGTTTGGGAACCAGTGGAATGGATCAAGCGAACCTGGAAATTACCATTCCCATCATGTTGAGCGCTGAGCACATACTCGCCTGATTGGAAATTGAGCCATTTCTCGACAATCTGCCCGTGATCTTCCAGTTTGATCGGTGGAGACTGGCCGGCCAGGGGAACTTCCCGAGGTAGATCGATTGTCCATTCCCCGCTGGCTGTAATTTCCAGGAGTATCGATCCTTGTGGACGACCAACTATCGAACCTCGAGATACCAGTCGTGCGGTGGTGCCTGAAAATTGTCCTGATTCGTCGAAGACAGTCTCATTGATGTCCGAAGCAACCAACTTGACCACGAAATCGCCAACGCCCTGGTGTCGGGCGCTCACCACCAACACTCCACTGGTGATTTTTGCCGTCTCTATTACCGAATCACCCGATCCAGTGAAGGACTGAGCAATAACGTCCGCAGCCGGTGTCAGGAGCTGCGAGCTTGTGGTGGCAGATGAATTCTCCGCATCTGGTGTCGATCCTCCATCACATGCCTGGGCGAACAACGCCAGTGATGCGAAGAGCACCAACACAACTTTGTGCGTTATCTGTTTCTGCATCCACTGATGGTATGCGAACCGCTGGGATTTCGTGATGAGGAGAGAGACTCGAGCCCTGAACTAACGATTTTTGCCACGCACACGTAGCTTTTAGTTCGCCTAGCCCCCGTAGCTCAGTTGGATAGAGCGCCGACCTCTCCGGTACGCGGTGGACAACATCGTCGGGTAATCTCAAGTACTCACAGATATTCGCCACTCGCCTGTAGTTTTAGTTTTGACCAGGAAGTTCTATTGCTTTCTGAATATGCCTCTCGTTTTGCGTCACGCCCGGATGACACGCAGGAAATACGTTCCGAAAAAACTGCGATATTCATGCTCGCCGGAGGGTGCTCGGTTGCGGGAATCCTGTGGTCAATAGGTTACCTAGCCGTTTTTGGCTCGACGCTGGCCACCCTGCTGCCGTTGCTTTTCTCGCTCATTGTCGGGGCGTCGATTGTTGTGTCTCAACTGACGAAATCCCATCGCCTGTTGATCAACGTTCAAATTGCGTCGATCATCCTTGTAACGGCAGCTATCCAATGGTCGATCGGTGGAATATTCGATTCGGGGGTTGTCCTGATATGGGGTTCCCTGGGGCCGATTTCCGCCTTGATGTTTTCTTCCAGGAAAGCGTCTATAAAGTGGTTTGCATTATTCCTGTCGACCGTCGCCATAACCGTGATATTCGACGATAACTTTTCAAACAACGCCCTGGAAACAACACAGGCGACCCGAGTATTATTTTTCGTCGCCAACATTAGCGTCTCATCGTTAATCGTCTTTGTTTTTGCCGGTTATTTCGTGCGGGCGGCTATAACGGAGTGCCTGCGAGCCAACCGGCTCCTGCTAAATGTCTTGCCCCACGACATCGCCGAGGCTTTGAAACTCAGCGACCAGACTATTGCTGACAGTTTCGACTCGGTCAGTGTCTTGTTCGCAGATGTTGTCGGGTCAACTCCACTGTTCAGCAACCTGTCCCCCCGGCAGGTCGTTGAGTGGTTGAATGAAGTGTTTTCGGAACTCGACGGAGTCGTGGACCGGCACGGCCTGGAAAAGATCAGGACAATGGGTGACGGATACATGGTTGGCTCGGGATTACCAACGCGACGGCCGGACCATGCGACTGCCCTGGTCAACTGTGCAGCCGAGATGATCCAGAAACTCAAGGCGCTCCCGCCAAGGCACGGCGGTCAGATGGAATTCAGGTTCGGAATCAACTCCGGGCCGGTTGTTGCAGGGGTAATCGGGAAATCCAAGTTTCACTACGATCTCTGGGGCGACACCGTAAACGTTGCGAGCAGGATGGAATCGACCGGCGAGGCAAATCGAATCCATGTGTCGGACCACTCGTACCAGCTTGTCAGGGAGACGATTCCCTGCACATCACGGGGTGAGCTCGACATCAAGGGAAAAGGCCTGATGCACACCTGGTTTGTCGACTTGTAGACCGTGGGCAAACGCCTGGTAAGTCGATTCTGAACCGGAACCTGCTGTTAACCGGGGAAGCCCGGTTGGGCAGAGCACCGGACCAGGTCTGGCTCGGGAGTTACGTTTGACTTGATGCCAGTGTTCTGGCGACCTGTCGCAGTTCGGGCAAATGCGATCTGATTGCCGCTGCTTTCGACTCGAGATCGCTGAACTCTTCTACGCCCAGGTCGGAAAGGAGACTCCGCAAATCGGAATCCACCACAGCCGCCTGATCGGTTCGTCCGGCCCGGTCCAGGATCATCAGGCAACGAGCGAACGTAACAACAATCCAGAACACGGCTTCACGATGCTCGCCCTGCCTGATCAGCTCTTCACTTCCGTCAACCGAAATGGGCCTTGCCACATCTGTGATATCAGAGGAGAACGGAAAGCGAATCCCAACCGTGTTCTTTGCGGCATCGAACGCTTCAGACATTCTGGACAGGTGATGCCGGACCCTCTCAGGCGTCATTGCGGCACATCCGAGCATATCCAGCAGTGTTGAGTAATCTGCTGTTTTGCCATGCTCAGTCATCAATGTTCTTACGGCTGAATATCTTTTCCTCACCGTCGGATTCTGCAATCCTCCAGCGAGGAGGACATGACCCATGATTCCCTCTGCAAAAATCCAGTTGATCACCTGGAGAGAGAATGGTGATGGCGGGTTCAGCGCGCCGAGATAGCTTTCGCAATTCGAGATTGCGTCTTCAATGCGGGCGTTAATCCACTTTCGATCAGTGAAGCTTGTCGCTACCTGGTTTTGCAACTCCGTCAGTTGACCGGTGGGATCGGCGATCACACCGCCCTTCCAGAACGGCCCCGACCTCCTGTAATCCCGCAACAGGTCTTCTGCCGAACCGAGCCGCTCAACAGTGATGCTCCCGGGCTCCAGGATTACTCCTCTGTGTAATAACTTCTGGAATTTCGGGGGCGATTCGTCTTTGTCGAACACCAGGTTCAGGTCTACGTCCGAGGTCCGGGGGAACTGCTCATCAGGGCTCATCCAGTTAATCGATCCCGTGAAATAGGCGCCACCATATCCGGGGAGTCGAGGCGCGATATCACTCACCCAATGTTGACCAACTGTTTTTGCATTTCCGACAGTTAATGAATTCATTACAACGCCTGGAATTCGAGAGCGGATATTCGCCCCGGTAGCTCAACCGGGTAGAGTACCGTTCGGTGCGGTCGCCGCCAGGAGCGCCATCTGTTCGAGTCCGGATTTCTGCGCAGCGCCTCGCGCTTCACACGGTGATGACGAGTTTGCCCAGGGCGTAGCCCTTTCCGAAGCGGCGGAAGGCTTCGGCAAGCTCGCTCAGCGGGTAGGTTTTATCGATCACGGGTTCCACTTTGCCCGTTTCGATCAGTTCCATCAGAAAATCCAGGTCTCGGTTTGCTCGGAGCATCAAGAGTCCCAGTTTCTTGCTTCCGATCAGCGACATGATTGGCCCCACGACGGCCCCTTGCAGTATTCGGCCCATCGAGCCGCCGAGCATGACGTATGTTCCACCCGAAGCTAACGAGCACCGGTAAGCGAAAATCGAGTGATGTGCGGCGTTATCGAGAATGTAGTCGTATCGCTGCCCGTTCCAGGTGAAATCTTCTTTTGTGTAATCGATGGCGTGGTCAGCTCCTATCGAAGTCATCATATCCTGCTTTACGGTGTTGTCGACCCCGGTCACCTCGGCCTCGAACGCTTTGGCTATCTGCACCGCAAACGAGCCCGCACCACCACCTGCGCCGTTGACCAGGACATTTTGTCCGGGTTGAATTTCCCCTCTCCGGCGGAGACCGAGGGTGGCAAGAACCCCCGCTTGAGGCACAGCCGCTGCCTGCTCGAATGTCAGGCTTGCCGGCTTCAGTGTTAGTGCATTCTCACGAGCGCAGACATACTCGGCATAACAGCCAAACCCGCTCCCGGACAAGTCGCCGAATACCTCGTCACCGGAGTGAAACCGGGTAACTTTTTCGCCGACCGCCTCGACCTGCCCTGCGACATCGCAGCCGAGTATCGGGTTAGTTGGCGTTCGGAGACCCGGCAAACGATTTACATAGGGCTGTCCCCGCAGGAGTCCCCAGTCCCAATCGTTGATGGACGACGCATGTACTTTGACCAGGACCTCGTCGGCTTTGGGGGTCGGTTTGTCGACCTCTTCAAGCGCGAGGACATCGGGTGAACCATACTCACGGTAAACCATTGCTTTCATCGGGTTCTCCTGGTTGTCGCAGGTTGGCTAGAGGGAATGCGCCATGCTGGGTTGCCCATACAGCGGTCGCTACCGGGGCATCGTCCACCGAGATTATCAAGCCCGAAGCGGTAACAGGAACCTCACATCGTGACAACGACTTTGCCGCGTGCGTGTCCTTCTTCGAGATAACGGACTGCCTCCGGGATTTCGTCAAACGAGTAGCGCCGGTCGATCACCGGGATTACTTTTCCGGCTTCGACGAGTTCCTTTATCGAAACCAGATCTTCCTGCTTCATTTTCGCCACCATGAGACCCATTTTCTTACGACTGCCCAGCAGCATGAACGGTCCCAGGAGCACCGTTTGCATCATGCGACCGACGGAAGAGAATCCGATGACGGCACAGATCCCCCCGGGATTCAGTGCCCGCTTGATGGCCGAGACCGAGTGATTGCCCACGGCATCGAAAACCAGGTCATAATGCAGCCCGTTCCTCGTGAAATCGTCCTGCGTGTAGTCGATTACGCGGTCTGCCCCGATCGAGTGCACCATCTCTATATTCCCAGTGCTGCAAACACCTGTCACTTCAGTATCGAACGATTTCGCTATCTGCACGGCGAACGAGCCCACGCCGCCGGATGCACCATTGACCAGCACCTTTTGACCCGACTGGATCTGGCCTTTGTCCCGAAGGCCTTGCAGCGCCGTGAGTGCCGCCAGGGGTACGGCAGCCGCTTCCTCGAATGTCGTTCCGGTGGGTTTCACGACAAAGGCTTCTTCACTGTTGCATACGTACTCGGCGAAGCTGCCACCACCAAAATCGGCCAGGTCTCCGAATACCTCATCGCCGGGTTGGAACCGCTTTACGTCTTCCCCAACCACCTCAACCTGCCCTGCGACGTCGGCTCCGAGCACATGAATCTTCGGTCCCCGCAGCCCCAGCGCCAGGCGTGCAAAAGCCGGCTTACCACGCATGCTGTGCCAGTCCCACGGATTTACTGAAATGGCACGAACTTTTACCAGTATTTCGTTGTCGGCCGGGGTTGGCTTTTCGACTTCTTCGAGTTGTAGTACATCGGGCGATCCGTACTTGCGGTTGACGAACACTTTCATTGAATTTTCCTGGGTTTTTGGGGGGTGGGTAGACGATAACCGGATGATTTGATCGGTGCAAGCCCGACGTGTATTCAGGCTTCGTTGACGAATGGTGGTAAATCCTGCGCCGGGCGCTGTGCCGACCGTGTGAAACGACTACCTGCCGATTTGAGGTTCAATAGCAGGCAAGGCCGCGTCCATCACGGTGTGAAAACGCGGCCCTGCCGTCAAATCCG
>JASLNQ010000149.1:0-314 GCA_030745955.1 Dehalococcoidia bacterium
TGATCGAGATGCACGGCAGGTTCGCGCCCGTTCAGGCCCGCGAGATCGCCCGCCACATCGAGAAGTACAACATCGGGTGGATCGAGGAGCCGGTCAGGCCCGGCGATGTTCCGGCCCTGCAATCGGTGAGGCAGCACACGTCGCTGCCGATCGCGACCGGCGAACGCTTGTATGGCGCTCCCGAGTTCCGCGAGATTTGGGGCGGTCAGACGGTCGACGTCCTGCAGCCCGATATCACCCAGACGGGCGGGATCCTGGAGGCGAAAAAGATCGCATCGACGGCCGAGATCTACTCGATCATGGTCGCCCCGCAC
>JASLNQ010000149.1:324-5878 GCA_030745955.1 Dehalococcoidia bacterium
TCGGCGGTATCGTGTCGACGATGGCGGCGCTGCACCTGTGCCTGACCCTACGCAACGCCAAGATCCTCGAACACTTCAACGACTTCGCCGACCCGCATGTGAAGAAGGCCGGCTCCGGCTACCCGGAGGTTGTCGATGGCTACTTCCCGGTTCCCGACAAACCCGGCTGGGGCATTGAACTGGACGAAGATTTCATCCGTGCCAACCCACCCGACTACACCGCCACCGGCGTTATCGCCGATCCCGGCCTGAACATGTTCGAAAACGACGACTGGGCAAGGCGCGGCCAGGACGAGTAGAAGTTACAGCTACAACATTTTGACGGGAGCGAAGGGATCGTCCGCCACAGCACCGACGAGAGATATGACGTGCAGGTCACGTGTCGTGGAATGACACCCGGCGACTACCGTACTGTCGAATCCGTTCACTGGTCCTCAGCCGGCCAGGTCGCCGATTTCGTGGATCGCCAGGGCCTGGCCTCGATCCTCGCCTATGAGTCGTCTCGATATCTTGGCCAGCTCTATCTGCAGGAGTACGATCCGAGTTTCATCGAGCCAGGTGGTTGGGAAGGGCACCGGCCATACGCCGACTTCCGCGTCGCCGAACCATTGTCGCTCAAGGGCAGGTACCTCACGATCGGCTGTTTTCACGTTGGCTGGATGCCCGACGGTCAGCGCGAATCCTCCCTTTGGGGCAGGGGCATTGGCCAGGCAATGCTCGGTTGGCTGGTGGATTGGTTCCGAGATGACGGGCGTTACGACGGCCTCCTGGCCTGGGCTGTTTCTCCGGCGTCCAGGAAGCTGCTACGGATGGCCGGACAGATGCCGCACACCGTCTATCGACGCAACGGATTTCGGGAGATCAAGCGGCTGAGGGATTCCCGGTGGGGTGATCTGGTCGCCGAGTGGGCACCTCATGAACTGCAGGACGAACTGTCCGATCTCTGCGTGATGACACTGGACCGTTAATACGCGAACCGCCTGCCCCGGCAACAACACGATTTCCCGACCGTAGTGGAGGGACCTCGCGGCCAACACACCACACAACAGAGTCGGCAACGGCCGCGAAGCCGAGGTCGTCGCCAGGCAGGACCACCCACTCCCCCGAGATCCCTCCACTCCACTTCGTTACGGTCGGGAAATCTGGTGTAGGCCTACCCCTCTACACCAGCCCGTGCTCCACCTTGCCTATGTGCAGTAGCTGCTGCTCGCGGCTGAGCATGACGAAGTAGGCCGACCACCCGCCCATGCGGATCCGCAGGTGCCGGTACTTCTCCGGCTCCTCCATCGCTGCCTTGAGCTCATTCACGTCTGTCACCGTGACCGTCAGCATGTTGCCCTGCATGGCGACAAACGCCCGGATTAGCCCGGCAAGCCGGTCGGTACCGGTAACACCCTTGAGTCCGCTCGAAGAAAACCGCAGGTCCAGCGGAGCACCGGCCGCAAGGTCGGTAACCCGCATCTTCACATAGGAGTTGATCGCCGAGGTCGGACCCGAAATGTCGGTCCCCGGAGCCGGTGAGAAGTTTGCAGCGATCGGGTCACCAGCGTGGCGCCCATCGGCCGATGCACCGACCTCCTTGCCGATCATCGAATACCACGAGAACGTGCCAACCGAGCACGGGAAGATCACATCGGGGAACTGCGCGGCGTAGTGCGCGCTGCGGTCGACGAAGAAGTCCATCATTTCGCGCGCGATGTCGTCGGAGTAGGAATCGTTGTTGGCCCACTTCGGAGCCCGTGCCATAAGCCGCTGGCGCAGGATGTCGTGGCCACCCCAGTCGACCTCAAGCGCCTCCATGAGTTCGGCCATGCTCAGCGACCTGTCTTCGTAGACCATCTTCTTGATGGCCGACATCGAGTTGACTGCGTTCGAGACAGCCTCGCCCATCACATGCCAGATGATGTAGCGTGCGCCGTTGCGAATCACGTCCTGCCTGTTCTCGATGCAATCGAGCGTCATCGCCGACAGGTACGGGTTCCAGTTGTACTTCCCGTGGTTGCTGTGCTCCAGCGTGTCGTTCTTGATGGCGTTACCGATGTACTCGATTCCCTGTTTTAGCTGCTCGTCAGTCTGCGCCTTCCAGGCGTCCATCAGGTCTTCGAAAGTCCCGAAACTCGACGGCGCGCCAGTCTCGACACCCATCTTGCCGTGTACCTTCGATTCGCCCCTGTTCAGTGCTAGTTCAAGGAACAGCAGGAAGTTCATGCCACGGATCAGTTCCTGGTCCGACCGGCCCTCGATCATCGTCTCCCAACAGTTGGAATTGGCGTAGTCGCGGGCATCCTCAAGTGTCACACCCAGGTCGACGTAGGACTGAACCAGCACATCGTCGTTGTTGATGTACGGCATGCCGCTGCCGGCCTTCAGGACCTCGGCGGTGCGGCTGACCAGTTCCGGGGGCGATCCGCTGTGCAATCGGATTGTCACGACGGGGCTCGTGTAGCTCAGCTTTTCCTGTGTGTTCAGGCACAGGTAGGTCAGTTCGTTCGTGCCGTCCGACCCATCGGGCATTACGCCGCTTAAGAGAATGTTCTGGCCAAAGTGATTAATGGCGTCGGCAGCGTCGGTGGCATAGTTAAATCGACGCCTGTGCCCCGCCTGCCAGGTCCCCGGGCCTGCATCGACAACGACGCCGGCTTTTCGGGACTCCAGGATGTCGGCCTTATCCACATCCTCTGGCGAAAGGAAGAAGACATCACGGTCGATCTGACCACGGTCGTTGAAGCGCAACCACAGGCAATCGACGATCTCCTGGGCGGCTTCGAGCGTGATCGCTCCGGTTTCCAGGTCGTGCTTGAGGGCACGGTAGAGGTACTGGTCGATTCGACCGCACGAGATGTTCGTCCCGGTGGAGAACATCGTGTAGTGGGTGAACCAGAAAGCCTGAACAGCCTCGTGGAACGTCCGGGGGGCGTGCTCGGGTACCCGACGGCATACCCCGGCGATCGACATTAACTCGTCGCGGCGGGCCGCGTCGGTTTCCTCGGAGGCCTGCGATTCGGCGAGGTCGGCGTAGCGGTGGGCAAGCGCTATCACCGCTTCACATTCGATTTTCATTGCCCTGAAGAAGCCGACCTTCTCGTCGCGCTCGGGCCCGGTCGGGAGGTTTTCGACCTCGGTGAGTCCGGCCTCGATCCGGCTTAGAACGGAGCTGATGCCACCACTCATGAGGTCGTAGTAATAAGGAGTCTTGTGACCTATCTGCGCCGCGATCTTCGCACCTTCGGCCGCTGCGTCGTCGAGTTCGTCGTCGAGGGCATATCCCGGCATACGGGTACGCACCACTACACCGTCGAGGAGCGAGTTCCCAACGATAAGGTCGTCGGCTTCCAGTGCGATGGGCATTTCGTGCATGACACGGGTGAACGCCATGGCATGGCGGACGACGATCGGCTCGTTTTCTGCGCCCGGTTCGGAGAGTACCGTGAGGTCGCCACCCCAGGTGATCTGCGGCTGCGTCATTCGCTTCTGCAGCACGTCCTGCAGCCGTTGCACCCTCGGCGCCAGCGCGGTGAGTGCCTCATCCGATAGCGTGGGCGGGATCGTTCGCATGCCTGCGGTAATTGCCATTAATTAGCTCCGTTCGCCCGATTTCTGTTCTGCTGTGCTTACTTTATATCGCTTCCGGGTGGCGAGCACCTGCAGGCCGCCGTTCGTCAACCGCCTACCTGCACCACGAGACCGGCAGCTCGACAGATGGCGGCCAGTTCCTGCATGTACTCGGCCGTTTGAGTTGTGCGTTCAGCAAGTTCGTACGGCGTACCGATCCAGTCGTACTTTGCACCCGCAGAACTGTTGTACGGCAGAAGCACGATCTGCCCGATACCGGCGTTCACCACGAGCTGCGATATTTCTTTTACCTGGCTGGCCGAGTCGTTTACCCCGGGAATACAGGGCACCCGGACCTGGATTTCATGCCCCGCGTCGGCCAGCATTCTCAAATTTGCGTGGATCAACTCGTTCGGCACACCTGCGTATTTCCTGTGGGTTGCTGAATCGACATGCTTCACGTCGTACAGAATCAGATCGGTGACGCTGGCGAGGCGCTGCATCACCTCGGCACGGGCGTAACCGGTGGTTTCGAGGGCGGTATGAATACCGAGTTTCTGGCACGCCAGCAGGAAGTTGTACGAGAAATCGGGCTGGCGTGCCGGTTCACCACCGCTGAGTGTCACGCCCCCGCCTGAACTGGCGAAGAACGGAAGATCGGCCTCGACCTGCTTCACCATTTCCCCCACGGTTGTCGACGCGCCGCCGATCCGGAGCGCTCCGGGGTAGCAGACCTCGACACACCTGCCACACGCAGTGCAGGCGTCGCGATCGAGCACAGCCACCTGTTGTTCTCCTTCTGCATCTCCACTCGGTCCCATCACGAGGGCATGCTCCGGGCAGGTTGCCGGGCACAAGCCGCAGCCGTCGCACCGTTCGGCCTGGAATAGCAACTCGGGGAGGGCACCGCGCGACTCGGGCGAGTGGCACCAGGCGCAGGAAAGCGGGCAGCCCTTCAGGAAGACAGCCGTGCGAATGCCGGGCCCGTCGTGCGACGCGAACCGGTCGACATCGAGGACGAGTCCTTCAATGTCCATATCCGGTTCCAGCCCCTGCAGCGCCGGGTTTACCTGTGTCATATATGCCCGATGCCGGTTAAACCGGCAACTGAAAAGCGCAAACGTCCCGAAAATATATACCCACCCACAGCACAGGTGGCACTCCTTTATCTCGACCGAAGCGGAGAGATCTACGGCTTCCCTGCAGCCAACAAAACTCCAAACGCCGCAACTCACACATCCCGACCCCTGTGGAGGAACCCGGGGCAGGGTCGCGCGAGCGCAGTCCAGCAACCACCCCCGTCATCTCGACCGAAGCGGAGAGATCTACGGCTCCCCTGCAACCAGCAACCCCGCAACGGCCCCAACTCGATTTCCCGACCCCTGTGGAGGGATCCGGGGCAGGGACGCGCGAGCGGTACCCAGACGAACGACAAAGGAGCGCGCCGTGACAGTCGTCAGCCAACAGGTCAGGCCTACCCCGCGAGATCCCTCAGCTCCGGTCGGGAAATCCGGCAACAGCAACCAGCAGAAAACCCCGAAATACCACCCACTCGTCACCGTCCCGAAGAGCGACCAGGCTCCCAGGCCAGCACTTCCCGACCTCTCAGAAAACGCGCCCCCGGCGCCTACCCGGCCAGCACTTCCCGACCTCTCAGTAAAACTGGCTAGCCAGCCCAGTTCCCGTAAACCGGGTACTGGCTGGCGATGATCTCGATGTAAGCAGGCTGGTCCGCTTCGTTGGCAGCAAACGCCCGTTTCAGCGCCGGAACGACCTCCGACGGCTCCGTAACCCGCTCCGTCTGCCAGCCGATCTCCCTGATCGCCGAGGTCATGTTGATCACCTCGGGCCCCGACACGTCATATGTATACGGATCGTGTCCCTCACCCCAGAATCCGGGCCCGTATCCCGAAAAACCACCGTTGTTGATATGCACGACGGTGAGTCCTATCTTCAGCCGGATCAGCACCTCGAAGTTACCTAACATGTAGCTGAGCGCGGC
>JASLNQ010000014.1:0-250 GCA_030745955.1 Dehalococcoidia bacterium
AGACAAGTTTGAAAACTTCGACCCGATGGCAATGGCAGGCTTCAACGCCGACCAGGTCGACCACTTCGACCCGATGGCCATGGCAGGCTTCGATAAAGACCAGTTTGCCAACTTCGATCCAATGGCGATGGCCGGCTTCAACGCCGACCAGGTCGAGCACTTCGACCCGCTGGCGGTCGCAGGTTTCGACCGTGACCAGATGACCGGAATGGACATTGACGCCCTTGTCGGCTTCGAAGTGGACCACGTT
>JASLNQ010000014.1:260-16021 GCA_030745955.1 Dehalococcoidia bacterium
TTCGGCGACATGGTGCCGGCGTTTGACGACTTCGACCTGGATGTCAGGAAAGAACTCGTTGACGAACCGGCGCTGCGCCTGGGCGGTGTGGGCTCATTCGAGGACCTGCTCGCACAGTTGGGCGGCGACGACGGTCCTGGCCCGTCACCTGAAGACCTGGAGCAACTCGGTTGGGAGCAGCCCCTGGGCGATATCGCCGATATCGACTTTGGCGAGCTGGTGGACCCCGACGACCTTGAAGTTGATGACGCAGCGCTGGATAAGGCCCTTGAAGCGTTCAAGATTGGGCCTGACGCCCCAGCTCCGTAGTCCAACCGCAACGAGCTGGCACAAATCGAACATAACGCGAGACTGTCGTACCGCCGGGCCGGGCCCGGTGGTCTTCAGTTCCCGCCGTTCATCGACATCGCGACCTTGATGACGCCGTCGGTGCGGTCGGCGTACATGTCGTAGGCCCGTTGCACATCTGAAAAATCCAGGTTGTGGGTCTTCAGCATACCGGGGTCGATCCACCCGCGCTCCTTCAGGGCGACCATCTCCCGAATGTCCTTGGTCGGCTCCGAAGTGGCCGCGACCTGGGTCGGGATGATCGTTGCGGCCTTGAACATGAATTCCTGGTGCGGGAACTCGGCTATCTTCCCGTCCCGGCCCGTCAGGCTGAAGCTGATAAACGTCCCCCAGCGTTTTACGATCCTGAGGCATGTGACAAATCCCTCCGGATCGCCCGTCGTGTCCACCACGACATCGATGCCCTCACCGCCGGTGATCTCGTCGATCGCCTCGAACAACTGGTCTTTGTCCGGGTTGATTGTGTTCGTGGCGCCAAGTGAAAGCGCCTTTTCGAGCCGGTTGTCGAGTAGGTCGATACCGATCACCTGCTGGGCGCCCTGCTTCTCGGCGAGCATCGTGAAAGAAAGCCCGATCCCGCCCTGGCCCAGCACCGCAATGCGCTTGCCCGCCGCATTGCCCCACTGCTTGGCCGAAAAGAGCACGGTCCCCGTGTGCTGGCACATCACCCACTCGTCGAGCGGGCCCCAGTCCGGCACCGGGATGATCCGCTCCGGGCTCTGGACCAGGTACTCGGACAGCCCGCCCGATCCCCGGGTCGGCAACACGATCGCACGCTGCCCCACCTCGATCTCGTCGGTCTTCGATTCGATAACTGTGCCTGCGATTTCGTGGCAGGGGACCCCGGGGGCCATCGGGTAGTCCTCTTCCGGCCGCTGGGCCCTGAACGTACCGTGGATATCGCTCGCACACACCGAGACGGTATCGACCTTTATCTTGGCCTGCCCGTCGACCGGTTCGGGCTCCTCCAGTTCAATGAAATCAAATGTTGAGGGGGCGACGAGACGAGCGGCTTTCAATTTTCAACGGCTTTCCACCGGCCCGATCGACAGGCCAGTCATTTATCTTGTTTGACGAATCCTACGGAACTCTACACCCCCACTGCCCCGCGAACAATCTCTGGGACAGAACTCACTGCCACCACCCTCCTGAAGTGCAGGTCGCCGACGTCGCTTCCAGTCGTGAGGTGGGTACCGCCCTCCGCTTCCGCCATGCCGACAGGCGTGATCGTGGTAGCAGGTGTAACCGGTCCGACCCGCACGCCATCCTCGTCCCAATCTCCGCATCACCCCCGTCCTTATCTCCACTGTCATCCCGGACTCGATCCGGGATCACCCACCAAAACACCAACGCTCAACGACTCAGCCAGTCCCGACCCGCCCGTTACCCTCGTCCCGACCACCGTGGAGGGACCACTCGCCAACGCGAGAGAAGTAAACAAATCGGCCAACCTCAATCCTGCCATCACCCACAACCACGTCGCCGGGCCGACGCGCCGGACCCGGCGACGGCAGGGGTATGATTCCCTCGCCCTCCAACCAACCCACCAGCACCTCGCGCGGCAAGACCGGCCAAAAAACGGACCAGGACAGCCATGACACCGTCTGGAAGTAAATCGGAAAACGCACAATCCGCCACTGCAATGCCGCTCGACGGGATTCGGGTACTCGACCTCTCGCGACTGGTGGCCGGGAACGTCCTCTCGGTCGTACTCGCCGATTTCGGGGCCGACGTCATCAAGGTCGAGCGACCCGGACGGGGCGATGACCTCCGCAACTGGACCGAGGACGGCGTCGACACCTGGTGGCAGGTACTCGGGCGCAACAAGCGCAGCATCGCACTCGACCTGAAGTCGGAGCCAGACCTCGATTCACTTCGCAGGCTAGTGCGGTCGTCGCAGGTGTTCATCGAAAACTTCGTTCCCGGCAAGCTTGAAGAGATGGGACTCGCCCCCGGCGTGCTGCTCGGGCTGAACCCGAAACTGGTGATCGTCCGGGTGAGCGGCTGGGGTCAGACCGGACCCTTCAGCCACAGGCCGGGGTTCGGCACGCTGGTCGAGGCGATGTCGGGTTTCGCGCACCTGAACGGCTTCCCCGACAAACCGCCCGCACTCCCCCCGCTCGCAACCGCCGATTCCGTGGCGGGACTCTACGGAGCCTTTGCCGTGATGGCGGCGGTCCGAAACGTGGAGCAGCTCGGAGGCGACGGGCAGGTGATCGACCTCTCGCTATTCGAGTCGATGTTCTCAGTACTCGCCCCGGAGGCCGTCAAGTACGCAGCTTCCGGGACCGTGAACTCCCGCATGGGCAACCAGGCCGTGAACACCGCCCCGAGAAACGTCTACGAGACCTCCGACGGCAAGTTCATCGCCCTCTCGGGATCGATGCAGTCGATGTTCGAACGCCTCTGCCACGCCATCAGTATGCCCGCACTGATCGACGATGCGCGATTTCTCGACAACGAATCCAGGGTGCGAAACCGGGACGCCCTGAACGAAATTCTCGCGGGCTACTTCAGCAGTATGACCCGCGAAGAAACACTCGCCACCATGGAAGCCGCCGGCGTCACGGTCGGCCCGGTCCTGTCGGTCGCAGAGCTAATGGAGCACCCGTACATGGCAGGCCGCGGCGTAACCCAAAACGTAACCCGGCCCGACGGCTCAACAGGCCCGGTCCCAACAGTAATCCCAAGGCTCTCCAAAACCCCCGGAACCCTGCACCGGCCCGCGCCGAAAATCGGCGAACACACAACCGAAATCCTGCCTTAATTCCCGTCTCCCTTGCCCTGGCGTGCCCCGCGGAGCTGCGACGCGCGACTTGCTCACGCCAGTCCCCTCTGGCAAGTGCGCCTCGCACGCCCGGAGTTAACGAAGAGGGATAGGGTGTGGATCGCGCGCTCAAGCATCGCGTCCCAATCCCTGCGGAGGGACCCGGGGCGGTGTCTCCGAACACAACACACCCATCCCCACACCCACCGCTAAATCGCAGGCAGCGGCGCCGTATCCCCACTCTCCGCCTGCCACAGGTGCAGTCGCGCCGCCATTGACCGGACCCGGTTCCGGTGCTCGGGATCATCGAACAGGTTACGGATCTCACCCGGATCGCTGTTCAGGTCGTACAACTCTCCCCGGTCGACCGCACAGAGGTTCAGCTTCCACCGGTCCGCGGTTATCACCGACCTCCACGGCATGGTGTTCATGAAGTTCAGCTCGCGCAGCTTCTCATCGCTCAACCCCCGGCTATCGCACTCGTCCGCGAGGTCCCTGTCGCCCACGCCGTTGTGCTGAACAACCACATCGTTAGCCAGTAAATCGTCCCGCCCCTCAAGCACCCCCGCCCTGCTCACGCCCTGCAGGTGCTCCGGAATCGGCTGCCCGAGCAACTCCAGCAGGGTCGGCACGAAATCGATCTGGCTGAAGTTCCCCGGCACCCGTGTCTCCTTGTCGACGAGCCACGGTATTCGGATAAACAACGGCACCTTCGCCACCTCCTCGTAAGGTGTGCGCATCTCGATCATGCGGTGCGTCCCCACCATGTCGCCGTGCTCGCTCGTGAACACCACGATCGTGTCGTCGTCCAGCCCCGCATCGCCAATCGCCCCGAGAATCGTCCCGAGCATGTCGTCGACCAGCTTCACATTCCCGTAGTAATTGGCCCGGACCTGCCGCCAGCCCTCCTCGGTCGCCGTCGAAATGCCGTCCCGCACGCAGTCCTCGAACAGCTCGGCTCGCATCCGGTTGAACAGCGAACTCTCGACCGGCGACTGCATGAACGTCTCGTCCACCGGCAGCGTCGCGGCGTCGTACATATCGTCGAACGGACCCGTAAACGGCGGGTGCGGCTCGATCGTGCTGACATACAGGACAAACGGGTTTTCGCGGTTGTTGGCGATGAACTCTGCCGCCCTGTCGGCCAGAAACGACGCCATCTGCTTCTCTGGCGGCATCGACGCCCGTTGCATCCCTGAAAAAGTCCTGCCGCCGGGGTGTTCCTGCTCCGGCACGTGGCCTTCGCCTACCAGGCTTGCGTGATAGTCAGAAAAATTTTTCTGGCTTTCGGGATCCGTGTACTCGGGCCACCAGAAGTCGTTTGCGCTCACCCACTCATCGAACCCGCGCTGCTTCACGATCTCATCGCCGAGGTGCCACTTGCCGATATACCCGGTCGTGTACTCGTCGGAAACCATTTGCGCGATCGTCTGCACATCGGGCGGCATGACCAACCGATTGCGCGGTATGCCCGCAGTCGGCGGGTACAGCCCGGTCATTATCGATGCACGCGCCGGGGCGCACACCGGCTGCGTTACATAGCACTGCTCGAACACAAAGCTCTCGGCAGCCATCGCGTCCATGTGGGGCGACCGGATCCAGTCGTTGCCATAGGCCGCCGACGTATCCTGCCGCAACCGGTCGGGCAGGATGAACACCAGGTTAGGTTTTGCGGGCGCTTTGGTGATCGTCAATGCTCTGTCCGATTCTTCTGAGGGGTTGTCACGGGCGTTGCGATTATATGGAGTGGGACCGGTTGCTGCCGATCGTTACACACCCCCGAAGACCGGGTGGCAGGTCACCCGGCGTCCGCCCAAAAAGCGCATCATGAACCGGCTGTCACGGTCCGCATATCGTGCGCAGGGAATACCGGACCTTGCCTGGAGGAGAATCACCACGATGTCCGAAACCACAAGGCGTGAGTACGAAGGCGTCTCCGGGGAGTCCACACGCCCATCGAAAAACACGAAAAACGTGCTCCGCGACCGCCTGCGAGAAGGATTGCCGACGATCGGCACACACGTCCTCACATCGTGGCCCGGGATGGTCGAAGTCATCGGCTACACCGGAGCCATGCACTACATCGAGTTCTCTGCCGAAGACGCCCCGTTCGACCTCGCCTCCCTCGAAAACTTCGCACGGGCCATCGACCTGTTCGACCACATGACCTCAATGATGAAAATCGAACCGGAACCGCAGGCCTGGCTGGCCGGGCGGGCAAACGGCTCCGGCATCCAGAACCTCCTCTTCGCCGATATCAGGAGCGTGGACGATGCGAGGGCCGCAGTGGCCGCCGCCCGCCCCGAAACACCCGGCTCAGGCGGAACCGCCGGCGCGGGTTGGAAACGCGACACCGGGTACGGTATCGGCACGAGTCTCGAGGGCTGGGTGAACCAGCGGCAGGAGGGCGTGGTCGCCCTGATGATCGAAAAGCCCGGGGCAGTCGAAAGCCTGGAAGAAATCCTCGAGATCGAGGGCGTCGACATGGTCCAGTTCGGACCCAGCGACTACTCGGTCACACAGGGAAGGGCCGACAACACCAGGAACCCCGAGACCGAGCGCGTACGGCAGTACGTGAACGAAACCGCCATCAAGATGGGCGTCAGGCCACGGGCCGAGATATTCCACTTCGAAGAGGCCAGACCGTACATGGATATGGGCGTCGTCGACTTCTGCATCGGCTGGGACATCCGGACCGTCTACGACTACTGCAAACAGCAGGGCGAAGAACTGGCAAGCCTCCTGGGAATGTAGAACCGCGGTCCGGCCCACGCCAGTATGTCGCCTCGGCCCCACCCACTCTGTCGCAACAGCCCCGGTCCCACCGCACTGTCATCCCGGACTCGATCCGGGATCACCAACTAAAACGCGAAATCTCAACAACTCAGCCAACCCCGGCCCTGCCGTCATGCATCACGCACACTCACCAGGATTTCACACGACGCGTCAAACCGAACTAAACAAATGACGAAATCAACACATCGCCCACCATCCCTCCGCACAACCAGGAACAACGGCACCGCAAACAACGTCCGCCGAAGAGACGGCCAGACCCTTCACACCCCGCCCCTCAGCGCCTGGTCCAACCCGCGTATGTGCCCGATCGCGTACGCCCAGTAACGGTGCCCCCAGCTCGAATCGCCATCGAGGTGAATCGCGTGGTCGGGAGTCATCCAGCCGTCAAATCCCACATCGTGATACGCCTGCATCGCCGCCACCATGTCGGCATTCCCGGTCTCGGGGAACGTCTCCTGGAAATTCTCAAGCGTCCCCGAGATATTCCGGAAATCGACCGAAAAAATCTTGCCCCGGCCCCCGAAATGCCGGATCTCCGCAGGGATATCGCTGCCCATTTCGGTAAAGCAGCCCTGGCAGAACACGACCCCCGTGTTCTCACTCGGCACCAGGTCGAGGTACTTCCTGAACGCCTCGGGGCTTCGCATGATCCGGGCAATTCCCGAAATCTCGGGCACCGGCGGGTCGTCAGGGTGCAGGCCCAGTCGCACACCCGTCTCCTCCGCCACCGGGGTCACGCCCTCGAGGAACCGCCTCAGGTTCGCCCACATCTGCTCATCGCTCTTCGGCTCCCGCTGGTCCTCGGGAACCCAGTCGATGTTGAACCCACTGTTCGGGTGCTCCATCAACGGGTTGCCCGTCGCCAGTGAAATGTCGAAGCTAGTCGACTTAGCGCCCGCCCGTTCCGGTGCCTGGTCCGACGTCCGGTAGATGCGCAGCGCGTGCATATTGAACACAATGAAGTCGAGCCCCACCTCGGCCATGTTGCGGATGGTCCTCTTGTAGTTCTCGATCTGCTCGTCACCGCCCGGTAGACCCAGCATCCACTTGAACGTCCACTCCAGCGGGGCCATCCGGATGGCGGTCCACTTAAGCCCGAACGATTCAATGAACTCCTTGTTTTTCGCGAGCGTCTTGACCGAATAAAAGCCGTCGTCACCCGGCCCGGGCTCCGGAGCGCCCGCAACGCCATCGACACCGATCTGGGCCGCGAATCGCAGGCGGTCCTCGGAAAAATCAGTACCCAGAAAAACCTTCATGTCAAAATCCCCAGCTTCAGCTCAACCAACCTGGCCTCATCGAACCCGTCAACCAACCGCCATCACCCGATTTCCCGATCCCTGTGGAGGGACCTGGGGGGTGTGTCTCCGGCCGATGCCCTGGTGTGGTGCTTCGGCCAGGGATACTGGATCAAGTTCAGCATGACAACGATTCCTGCGCAGATAGGTAACCGACCTCGCCAACGTCACTCCCACCCCAGTCCCACAACCTAACCACCCATATCGCTGAACTTGAACTGCCTCGCCGCCCTCCCACCAGCGGGAATCCCCAGCGGCAACTGAACATCCAGCAGCATAGGCCGGCCCTCTCGCTCGACCGTGGCAAGGCCCTCCTCGACCGCCGTCATGATCTCCGACTCGTCAGTGACCTTCCTGCCCTCGACCCCGAACGAACCTGCAAGTTGCACAATATCGGCCCCATCGAGTACCACACCCGAGTACTCGCCAGTGTCGTGCATCACACCGCCCGCACCACCAAACGCACCCGCAACAATCCCGTACGCACCGTTATTCGGCACGACGTACAGCACCGGAATTTCATGATACGCCGCCGTCCAGAACGCCGAGTCGGAGTAGTAGACCGAGCCGTCGCCAACAATGCCAACAACCGGTTTACCGGGCGCCGCCAGCTTGGCCCCGATCGGCGCGCCCATGCCGTAGCCCTCCGAACCGCCGGCAGGGCGGATGTAGATGTTCGAACCGCCGTCCGGCTTCTTGTTCACATTCTCCAGCGGGACCGCAAACTGCTCGGTGGTAATCAACCCGCCACCCAGGTTCTCCAGTCCCGCATCAACCGCATCCAATAGCGCAAGGGGCCGTACGCGCCCGGGGATTTCAGTGGGCGACTGGAGGGCGGCACGCCGCTCACTCCTCAGGCGGGCAGCGTTCTCGTGCGCTCGCTCGCGCCGTGCGTTGTACCCGGTCGATTCGTACTCGGCCTTTGCCAGATCAGCCAGCCGTTCGAGCGTCCGTGACTCATCGGCCATGATCGCCAGGTCCAGGCCGGGAATATTCTCGAAAATCTCCACGTCCGGGCCAACCGCCACGATCTTCTCGGCGCTCTTGAACGCATCGAAGTCGGTCGCCTTGCCGCTCCCGCCGTGGCGGACACCGATCGCAACGATGGCGTCGGGTTCCAGGTCGATCACCGGCTGCCGGAAATAGCCACAGTGCAACGGGTGCGCCGCCGAGACACCCCGCAGGTCGCCCCACATCGATGCGACGTTCGCCCCGAAGTGGTCGGCGATCATCGCCAGCTGCCGCTCCGCCCCGCTCTTGTTCACGCCGTCACCGACATATATCAACGGTCGCCTGGCCTCGTGCAGCACCCGGGCCAGCTCCTCGACATCCTGGTCGGCCGGGTAACCGGCACGCGCCCTGACCGGCGGGCCCGCTATGATCTCAGTCGTGATCTGCTCGGGTCCCAGGATGCGGTCGTACACGGCAAGGTGGACCGGCCCTATCGGCGGCGTGGTCGCGACCTTGATCGCCCTGTCCACCGCGACGGCCAGGCCATTTGGGTCGATACCTGTCCAGTTGGCCTTCATGAACGGCGCGCCGATGGAGGTCGGGCCCACGTTGTGGCCCAGGTCGAGCGTAATCCGGTCGGCATAGCTCCCGGTGTCACCGACAAACGTGATCAACACGACCGGCAGGCTGGCGGCCCAAATGTTGATCATCTGCCCCAGGCTCTGTGCCAGCCCCGCACCGAGGTGCACCGACATCACCGCCGGCTGCGAGTTCACCTGCGCAAACCCACCGGCCATCGCAGTGACCGCACCCTCGTGAAGGCCCAGGATGCCGTCAATCCCGGCATGGCCCTGCAGCGCATCGAAAAACCGGGCTTCCCTCGATCCCGAGTTGTAAAACAGGTGCCTGATGCCGGAAGCCGCAAGTTGTTCGACGATGACCTGGGACGGATTGCCGGTGAAAGTTCGAGTCGCCATCAAAATACTCCATAGGCCTGGGACCGGGGCCGATTCTTCGGCGCCAGTCGAGGGCCAGCCAGTGATTCCCGGCATACTACTCGCGAACTACGGGGGTCGAAAGCTTTCACGCGGTGGTGAGTCTTTTCGACTCAGTCATCTCGACCGGAGCGGAGAGATCTATCGCGTACCTGCTCGATATCACTTCTCTATGGTGGAAACCTGAGATTCCTCCGCTCTGGTCGGAATGACCGCCTTCACGGGGCAGGTTCGTCCCCTATCTCCGGCCCTGTTGTGCCCTGCGGAGCTGCGCCGTGCGACTTGCTCACGCCAGTCATCTGGCAAGTGCGCCTAGCACGCCCGGAACACACCGGCTCAACATACAAGGGTTAAGGTGTGGGTGATTATCAGAGAGGCGCGTCTATTACACGGCGAACCGTGACCCACCCTCTAACTCCCTCCCTGCCAGGGCGGGAGGATAGAAAGGCCTACGGCACCAGTACGAGTTGGACGTGCTCCTCGGGCTTCATAAGCCGTTCAAGCGACGACTGCATCTCATCGAAGCCGATGAAGGACTGGTCTGTCACCATCGACTGGGACGAAAGCTGTCCCCGCTCCATCAGGTTCAGCCCCGTGCGCCAGTCGATCGGCTCCGCACCGTACACCGCCTTCAGCTCGACCTCCCGGCCGATCCACTCCACGGTCAGGAGGTCGACATCCTCCCACGCCATCGAAACGAGCAGCACCTGCCCGCCGCGCCTCACCATCTCGAGCCCCTGCTGGAGCGTGGGTTTCGCCGCCGCCGCATCGAACGCCACCGGCACGCCGAGTCCCCCTGAAAGCTCCACGACTTTTGCTACAACATCGGAGTCCCGCGGGTCCATCACAAGCGCAGCGCCAAGCACCCGCGCTGCCTCCGCACGTGCGGGGGCCGGTTCCGAAACATAAACGGCCTCTGCCCCGCCCGCGTTCAGCACCTGCATTGTCAGCAGGCCGATCGGTCCCGCACCCATCACGACCGTGGCATCGCCGATCTTGAACTTCGAGGTCCTCACTGCGTGCATCGCCACCGAGGCGGGTTCGGCCAGGACGGCCAGCTCGTCGCTCACACCGGGTGGGATCGGGAGCGGCCGCCACTCGTCCATCACGACATACTCGGCGAATCCGCCAAAGCGCATCAGGCCCAGTCCAACCGTCCGGGCGCTGTACCTTGCACCCGCCGATACCGGACCCGGCACCCCCGCCGGCGGCTCGCCGCCGCCGCCAACCACGCGGTCGCCAGTTTTCACCAGCGTAACCTCGGCTCCGGTCTGCACGACCTCGCCGATGTACTCGTGCCCCATGATCGATCCCGGGGTCATCGCGCCGTACTGGAACCTGTGAACATCCGACCCGCAGATCGCCGAGTACCTGACCTTCACAAGCACCTGGTTTGGCCCCGGTTCGGGAGTCGGGACGTCCTCAATAACGATCTTCTGGGTGCCACGCGAAACAGCAGCTTTCATCTTTTCTTCCTCAAACAGGTGTCCTACCCGGGCTAGGCAGCCAGGAAAATCAACGCAGCACACTTGCATTACCACCACGGTGTGCCACAATCCGGCTCGGGTGGATTATCCTCCGGCGCGACTCAACGGTCAAAGCGGGTCGCGTTCGGCACAAACCGCCCCTGCCCGCGGTCCGAGCTACCAGGAACCCAGTACACCCGAGGTGTGAAATAACCCGACTCGCCAACAAGGTCGCCATCGTCACCGGCGCCGGCACACGGTCGGCGAACATCACCGGAGTTGGCGTCGCGACCGCCATGCTGTTCGCCTCGCACGGCGCAAAAGTGCTGATCGTCGACATGGACGAATCCGCGGCAAACACCACCGTGCAGGCGATAACCGCGGCCGGTGGCGAGGCCTCTGCCTTCGTGGCCGATGTCGCCGATGAAACAGGCTGTCGCGAGCTTGTTGAAGCCGCAGTCGAACGCTACGGCAAGCTCGACATCCTCATGAACAGCGTCGGCATCGGCGGGCCGGGGCTGGTTACCGAGGTCACGCAGGAATCGTGGGGCCGTGTGCTCGATGTCGACCTCAAGAGCATGGTCTTCATCTCGAAATACGCCGTGCCCGCCATGATCGAAAATGGCGGCGGCTCGATCATCAACGTCTCATCTGTCGACGGCATCCGGGCCGCCATGACCCGCAACGTCCCCTACGCCGCGGCCAAGGGCGGCATGATATCCGTTACCCGCGCCATGGCCGTGCACCACGGGCGCGACAACATCCGGGTGAACTGCATCGCGCCGGGAATGCTCTACACATCGATGACCGAGGCGGTGAGTGATGAACGTCGAGAAATTCGCCGAAAAATCGCACCCCTCGGGACCGAGGGGAGGGCCGAGGACATCGCAATGGCCGCAGTGTTCCTGGCAAGCGACGAGGCGAGGTGGATCACGGGGGTGCTGCTGCCGGTCGACGCCGGGCTGATGGCCGCCGGTCCGCAGAGCATCCTGGACAACATTCTCGACGACTACAAGCTTTAGCGGAGTAACCATGTCTTACACGTTCGAACCCAACCAGATGTACCGGATGCCCACCCACTTCGGCCCCGCAACGGGTCCGAGAAGGGGCCACGAAGGTAAAAAATTCCTGTGCGAAGGCAACCCACGGTCGACCGGCCTGCGGGTTTCGTTCCTCTCCAACGCCAGGCAGCTCGAAGCGCTGCTGCCACCCGGATTCACCCTGCATGGCGATCCGGTCGTCACGGTGAGCACCACGAACATGACGGAAATCGAGTGGCTTGCAGGACGCGGCTACTCCGTGCTTGGCGTGACGATCCCCGCAAAATTCAACGGCCAGAACGACCGGGTGGTGGGACCCTTCCTGACGGTGCTCTGGGAGAACCTGGCCGATCCGATTATCACGGGTCGCGAAGAGCTCGGTTTCTCGAAGATCTACTGCGAGCTGCCCAACATCCGTGTCACCGGCGATTCGGCGGCCGCGCAGGCCTCGTGGCTCGGGTTCCAGTTCCTGGACATGGAAGTGACTGACCTGGCGCCCCGCACCGAGCCGGCAGATCCCGCCCATGTCGACGGCCAGCTCCATTACAAGTACATGCCACGCACTGGCGAGTGGGGAACGGCCGATGTCGAATACGCGGTGATGACGCCCGCAGAGGGATCGAATGCCGTGGTCCACGAAGATCTCGTGGGCAAGGGCTCGCTGAAGTGGAACCCGGCACGCTGGGAAGACCTCCCGACGTTCTACCAGGTCGTGAACGCCTTCGCCGAGCTAGAGGTCAAGGAGTTCATCTCAGGCGGCCTGACCCGCTCGACAGGAGGCAAAGACCTGAGCGACCAGCGGATCATCACCTAGCGGTACCAGTCCCCTCTCCCTAGCAGGGAGTCGGGTGCCCCCTGGGCGCGGGTGTGGGTGAGAGCGGTTGCATGATTTCACCCAAAAAAAAAGCCATCCTGGGGCTCTCGAAGGACGGTACGAAGCCATCCAGCCACCGCAAATCCGTCGTAACCTCCTGGCATGGCTAAACCCGCCAGCAAAACCAAACCTTCTCGATCCCTCGAAACACCCCCTGCTGGACCCGGCTCGTACGTACTCGTACTCCACCTGCCGGACCCTGTCCGCCTCACCATCGGCAAGCTTGGTGAATTCGACTTTCAAGTCGGCTGGTACCTCTACAGCGGAAGCGCAATGAACGGCCTGCGGGGTCGAATCGCCCGGCACCTGAGGTCCGAACACCGGGTTCACTGGCACATCGATTACCTGAACTCGTCAACCACCGGCGCGACCGTCGAAGCGGTCGGCTGGGCCGAGGGGAAAACCAGGCAGGAATGTGAGTGGGCCACGGCGATCGCCGACCTGCCCGGTTCGAGTCGCCCCGTACCAGGTTTCGGATCATCCGACTGCGCCTGCGAATCGCACCTCGTGCATTCACCCGGTGATACCGAATTCAACGCGTGGATCCGGCAAAACCTCGACTGAACCCACCCGCGCACCCGTCACACCGGAAACAGGCGCCGGTGAGCCCCGGTCAAATCGGTCGGCGAGCCAAACTAAACGATTGTCCTGTTGGCCCACCCGGCTTCTGGGACGCCAGCCACAGCGCCAGCGGGGCAACCTCCTCAGGCGTCTTCACACGCTCACTCGCCGCGAACGGCGGCGGACCACCTACCGTCATGATGTCCTTTGTCGCCTCCGTGAGCACGGGACCAGGCACGAGCTCGTTGACCTCGATCCCGCGCTCCCAGAGTTCCTCGGCCATGCACTGCGTCAGCATCCACGCCCCGGCCTTCCCCACCCGGTACGACGAGTTCGAACTGCCCGAACTGTGGCCCATGCCGGAACCGATATTGATGATCTTCGACCCCGCTCCCATGATCGGGAGTAGCCCGGCCGTAATCATGTAAACACTGTCGATATTCAACCGGATGGTCCGCAGCCAGTCTTCGCGACTCGATTCGGCAAGCACCGACCTGTCGGTCGCACCACCTGCGTTATTCACGAGGATATCGACCCGCCCGAACTCGTATTTGACCAGGCGGACCGCAGAATCGACGTGCGCAGGGTCGGTGAGATCGGCAAGGACCGGCACACCCTTGCGACCGTGTTCGCCAATCAGCCGGGCGACCTCCTGGACCTGTTCCGATGTCCTCGCCACAACCGCGACATCGGCACCCGCCTCAGCGAAGCTCAGCGCGATTGCCCTCCCGATGCCTCGGCCACCGCCCGTAACGACCGCCACCCGCCCCTTCAGATTGAATTCCATAACCATCTGCGATCACTATCCGATTGCGTACAAACAATTCAGTCATCGGCCCGGGCGCTGCCGTTACGGAATGTTTTCAACCAGCTCTGCACATACCTCGATGTTCGACTGGCAGAGGATCACGGTATTACCCGCCACCATGAAATCGTTGTACTGCGTGCGCTGCCCGCTGGCGAAAATCGCATTGCCCTGGAGATTCGCGTTGGAAACACGGTCCACCGCTGCATTCGCCGACTCCAACCCCGGTCCCAGCGCGTCGGCGTGCGAGCCGTAAAAGCGGACCTCCACGTCCTCGCCCTTGTAGAAGCCGTACCAGATCGCGTTCGACTCTGGCACGGTCTCGGTCGAGAACTCCTTCGACTTCTTCCACCCCCCGTTCACGAACGAATCCACATCGAACGTGTCGCCGTCCCGAACGACAAGCGGTCCGTCCTCCACCGAGTCGGTCGCTCCGTCCGAACCCGTCCCGCAGGCGACCATTACCACCAGCGAAGCCACTCCGGTCAGCGCAATCACCAGTGGCATGCCGGTCTTGAGCGGTGCTAAAAGTCCCATACCCTCGTCGTCCCCCCGCTGCGGTTGGTGGTGTTTTACCTGCCCGATAATACGGGGCCGCTCGCCAGGGTGATAGTCGTATTGCGACCGGTCGAACCCATCCCACGACGACGATGCGGCCGGCGCACGGCGCCAAGGGCCTTCTGGACCTTACCGCCCGCAACACGCAGGTTCCCGAGGATCGTCGCCAGGAAGAACGTGATACCGCCCAGCATGAAGCCGAGTCCGAGGAACTTGAATCCCGGTACCCATGCCATCAACGACTGGATACGGGCCTGTTCGAGTGCGATGCTCGAGCCTCGTGTCGCTGCCTCTCGCGCTTCCTTCGAGTTCTCGAAGTAACTGGCCTCGATTCCCGACAGCACGATGCCGATGATGAACGAGATCGCGACGATCATCAGGCCCATCACGACCCACGGCGCCCACATCTTGCTGGCCATGCTCTGCATGCCGGTCATGGCGACGTTGCCGCCCCTGATTGTAAATGCCGGAATCCCGGCCACTTTAGTTGCTACCTGCGTGGTCATAATTACGCTCCTGCCTCATCGCCACTCTTGTTTCCACCGGCGATAAGTACCGGCAAGTACGGGCGACTCAGCCCAATTGCATTCAAGACCGATGCCATGGTCGGCGACGATCCGTCCGATCCCAACACCGTAACTGCCTGCACCGAGTACCACTACCCGATGTACCACGCGGCCGTCGAGTATCTGCTCGACAAAGACGGTCTCGGCAGGTCGCCGGAAGATGTCACAAACCTGTTTATCGACCTGGTGAATTACAAATCCTTCCCGATTGCCTTCGAGAACAACATGGGTATCGGCCTGGCCGAATATGAGGAGTAGTTCTTCGATCTCATGGACGACTATCTCGATGATGGCGGCACGTTTGCACTGGTCAAGCGTGTGTCCGTGGCCTGGCTTGTCCTGACCGCGGGGGCGTTGGTCCTCCTTAGTTGGGCGCTGGCTCGCGACAGGCGTGGCAGGCGGCACACCCGCCGCTGGGTCTGGGTGCTGGCAACCGCACTCTTTGGCCCCTTCGGGCTGCTGGCATACCGGCTCTCGCACCCACGACGCAGAAACCGGGCCTCCAGCTGGTCGCGTGCCCTCGGGGCATCGGTCTACAGCGTTACGGGGAACGCAGTCGGGCTGGCGCTGGTGATCGCGTTCTACTACCTGCTCCTGCCCAACGGGGAATCCGGCCCGCTGGTCCTCGTGGCGCCATTCCTCGTCGCTTGGCTGGTCTTGCCCCCCTTGCGGCCGCACACCAGGGTGGCAGGTACTTGACGGCTGCTCGAAACACAGCGCTCGTTGAACTCGTCTC
>JASLNQ010000150.1 GCA_030745955.1 Dehalococcoidia bacterium
TCGCCGGGAATATGGCAAAGTCCGACGCGACCGTTGCTGCGAAACTCCAGGCGGCGGGGGCCATCCTGGTGGGCAAGCTTAACCTTGTCGAGTTTGCCTTTGGGACTACGGGCCTGAACTCACACACCGGTGACGTGAAGAACCCGTGGGATACGACACGAATCACCGCGGGCTCCAGTTCTGGCTCGGGCGCAGCGGTGGCCTCGGGAATGATTCCCGCCGCACTGGGCACCGACACCGGCGGATCGGTCCGCATGCCGGCGTCGCTCTGCGGGATTGCCGGACTCAAGCCGACCTACGGGCGGGTCTCCAGGGCCGGTGTACTCGACCTCGCGTGGAGCATGGACCACGTCGGTCCGATGACCCGCACGACCGCCGACTGCGCCCTGATGATGAATGTCCTGGCGGGCCACGACCCGAACGATCCTGCGTCCTCCCGCGAGCCCGTTCCAGACTTCACGTCGGGCATGTCAGATGACCTCAAGAGCCTGAAAATCGGCGTACCCACCGACTACTTTTTCGACGAACCAGTCGACCCCGAAATTGGTGCTGCGGTCCGCACTGCCATCGAACTCATGGCGAATAACGGTGCCGAAATTATCGAACTCCCCATGCCCTGGGCCAATAAGGGACGAGCCATCAACCTGGGCGTGATCCTGCCTGAAGCGGTCGCCGTGCACGAGAAAATGCTCTCCGAGCACCACAATCTCTACACCCACGCCGTGCGAAGCCGTATCCAGGCCGGGTTCAATATCTCGTCAATTGACTACATCAGGGCCCAGCGGGCACGCCAGTGGTTCAACCAAAAGATGGCCGAGTCGATGAACCGGGTCGATGTGCTGATAACCCCGACCGTACCTATCCCGACGCCGACAATCGCCGAGTGCACCCCCTCGCCGGGCAACCCGGGCAGCGGAAACGAACTCCCGATGTTCACCGGGGTGTTCGATGTGACAGGGCAACCGTCACACTCGATACCCTGCGGGTTCACCGAGAACGGCATGCCGATCGGAATGATGATCACCGGCCACCCGTTCGACGAGGTTACCGTCCTCCGAGTTGGAAACGCCTCCGAGCAGCTCACCGACTGGCATCAGCGGCCACCAGCCGATATTCCGGCAAACAATTGACCACGCCAGGCAAAAGAAAGACCAGGAAAAACCTGGAGCGCCACGTGACACGGAAATCGTCGCTGACCGAGCGCGGCTTCGGCTGCATCGCACTCGACCGGCCGACCGATGGCGTCAACGTCGGACATGCGCTCCGTGCAGCACTCGGCTTCGCAGCACGCATGGTCATCCTCGGTGGGGCCGATCCCAGGATCAACGTACGAAAGCTATCGACCGACCCGGGACGGGCGTACCGGCACGTGCCAGTGTTGGAAGTGGACGACATTTTCGACGCCATGCCGAACGACTGCACTCCGGTCGCCGTCGAAATTACCGACGACGCCACCGACCTGGTCAACTTCATTCACCCCGAGCGCGCCTGCTACATATTTGGGCCTGAGAACGGGTCGGTGAGTCAGGAAATTCTCGATAAATGCTCGTTCGTGGTGAAGATTCCGACCACGATGTCGCTAAACCTCGGAATGACGGTGAACATCGTCATGTATGACCGCCTCGCCAAATCGACTCGGAATCGAGATTATTGAGCGCCCCCGAAGTCGAATCGCCGCCCGGAAGCGACTCAACCGCCGAGCCGCCGACTGAATCACCAACAACCGTTAAAAAGAAACGGTTCTACGGCTGGAACATTCTTGCCGCGTCATCGTTGATGAATGGTCTCGGCGGTTCCGTCCACTGGCAGGGCTTCACCGTCTTTTTCATACCCATCTCGCAGAGTCTTGGACTATCGACGGCGCAAACTGCCATGCCATTCGCCCTGGCCAGGGCCGAAAACGGGGTAATCGGGCCGCTTACTGGTTGGCTGATCGACCGCTACGGCGTCCGGCGCCTGATGTTCATCGGCACCGCCATGACCGGGGTCGGTTACATCTGGCTGTCGCAAACCAGTACTTTCCTGGCATTCCTGCTGGTCTACCTGTTCGTGATCTCGATCGGCTCGTCCTCAAGCTTCATGCAGGCGTCGACCGCCGCTCTGAACACCTGGTTCATCCGCCGTCGCGGAATGGTGATGTCGATCAATAGCGCAGCCTTCCGGCTCGGTGGCGCTTTCATGGTCCCGCTCCTCTCGGTCGCCGTGCTCAGGTGGGGCTGGCAGACGACCGCACTCTGGGTCGGGGTCGGGATGCTCGTCTTCATCATGCCACTCGGGTTCGTGTACAAACGATCTCCTGAATCGATGGGAGTTGGACCCGATGGTGATCCGCTGAAAAAAACACCGGCGCTGTCAACAACCGGAGAAGCCGAGATCGAGGAGAGCGATGACGATTGGACACCCAGGGACGCGATTCGCACCCGGGCTTTCTGGACGCTCGCTGCAGGCACGGTCCTCAGGATGTCGGTGCACGGCACCATATTCGTGCACTTCGTCCCAATCCTCGTGTGGAAGGGTGAGTCACAGCAATCGGCGGCGAACCTCATCGGCCTGCTGGCGCTCTGCTCCGTCCCGCTGATCATCATTTTCGGATGGCTCAGCGACCGCCTGGGCAGGCAGCGGCTCCTGGCAGGGTGCTACACCTCGGCGGCAGGGTCGCTCATGCTGCTAACCGTGGTTGAGGGCCCCTGGCCGATCTTTGCCGCGTTGTTGCTGTTCACGGGCACGGAAATCGGTTCGGGCCTGAACTGGGCGCTTGTTGGCGACCTGTTTGGGCGCAGGCGTTTCGCCACCATCAGAGGAATGCTTTCACCCATTTACAACGCCGCCCTGTTAATTACACCGGTAGCTGCCGGATGGGTCAAAGACGAGACTGATTCCTACGAGATCGTGCTGTGGGTCGGGGCAGGGTTACTCATCGCCGCGGCGTTCACGTTCCTGTCGATTAAGAAGCCAACCCACGGGGCAAAATCCCCCGCCTGAGTCCACCAATAAGAAACCCGCCTCGCAGGGCGGGTTTTCCCGGTTCGTTCAAATGGTCGGGGCGACAGGATTTGAACCTGTGACCTTTGCACCCCCAGTGCAATGCGCTACCGGACTGCGCCACGCCCCGATGAGCCAGCGTGAGACAAAGATAACATCGAACGATCCCATGTGGACTGTCGAACCGGTCGTTACGACTTCACAATATCCGGGTGTCCCAAACACGCAGGTTGCTATAATTTCGGTGAAGGGACCGAGTTCGCTCAACCTGGTCCAAACTCGAAACGGCCCTGTAAGGAACCGACACCTTCGTCGCGATGGCAAATCACGAATCGACAACTTCTAACATGCGAACCCTCCTCGGCAACGCCGAAGAGTTGAACGTGCGCGTCGAAGAGATCGTGAGGCGACTTTGACCTGCCCGCACTTCAGCGCAGGGTAGATTTGCTCGACCGCGAGGCCACGACCCCGGGTTTCTGGGATAACCCTGAGCACGCCCAGGCGACAATGCGCGACCTCGCGGCGGTACGCAGCGAACTCGAAACCTGGACCGACCTTTCGAGCAATGTTGCCAGCACCGCCGAGCTCTTAACAATGGCTGTCGAAGAAGAAGACGATGCGCTCGGGAGCCAGCTTGCCGAAGAGCTTGAAAAATATTCAAAAGCGGTAGCTTCGCTGGAATTTGAGCTCCAACTCAGCGGCGAGTACGACAAGAGCCCGGCAATTCTCTACGTCAAACAGGGCGCCGGCGGGGTCGATGCCCAGGACTGGTCCGAGATGCTGGTCCGCATGTACACCCGATGGGCCGAGCGCCGTGGGTTCGCGGCGGATGTGCTCGATCTCACACCCGGGGATGAAGCCGGGATTAAAAGCGCCACGATCAAAATCGATGGCAAGTACGCTTACGGTTATCTGCGTTCCGAACGCGGAGTCCACCGTCTGGTTAGGTTATCCCCGTTCGACGCCGATCACCGCCGCCACACCAGCTTCGCACTGGTCGAAGTCCTCCCTGAGGCCGACGAAACGGAAGAGATCAAGATCAATCCCGACGATCTGCGGGTCGATGTCTTCCGGGCAAGCGGGAACGGCGGCCAGAACGTCCAGAAAAACTCGACAGCCATCCGGCTCACCCACCTCCCGACAAATCTTGTCGTAGCCGTCCAGAACGAGCGTTCCCAGGCGCAGAACCGTGAAGTCGCCATGCAGATCTTGCTGGCCCGCCTCATAGACCTGGACATGCAGAAGAAAGCGGAAGAACGGGCCAGGCTGAAGGGCGAACATGTCTCGGCAGAGTTCGGCAGGCAGGTCCGCAGCTATGTGCAACATCCCTACCAGATGGTCAAGGACCACCGCTCGGATTTTCAGACTGGCGACGCCCAGGCTGTCCTCGATGGCGACCTGGACGATCTGCTGAATGCCTACCTCAGCTCACAGATGGAGTCTGCATCTGCGTCGACCGACTCGGCAACTAATACCTAAATCAAAAAAAAAGGCATATCCAGCACACCAAAACCGTTGGAGCGCCATTAACGTACTTGTTACCTAGTCCCGTATTCAACCCACAGTTGAGAGAAACCAACAGGCCCCCCCGGCCAGAGAAAGCACCTTGATTCCAGGAACGAAATTGATACGAACAATAGTAGTCGGTCTGAGCCTGAGCCTCGGACTTGTCGCCGCCGTCGCATGTAGCGCCGATTCGGGGTCGCCCACTGAGGCCCCGGCCGCAGCAACCTCGACCGCACCGGCGGCCAGGGCCACTCAACCGGCGATTGCACCCGACCTGAAGGACAACGATGCCGCCGCAGCCAGCTCCCAGGAATCAGGCCCGAAGCAGGGCGGAATCTTCAACACACTCTGGAGCGATCCCCCAACGCTCGACCCGCACCTGGTGACCGACGGCACATCGTACGGAATTGTTATCGAGATATTCTCCGGACTGGTTCGCCTGGGCCCGAACCCTGCGCAACCATTCGAACCCGACCTTGCCGAGTCCTGGTCGATCTCAGGCAACAACACCGTCTATGAGTTCAGGCTTCGAAACGACCTGAAATTCTCGAACGGCGATCCCGTCACTGCCCAGGACTTCAAATGGTCGTTCGAGCGTGCCGCACACCCCGACACCGGATCGACCGTTGCTGAAGAGTTTCTGGGTGACATCGTCGGAATACAGGAAATCGTCGATGGGACCACTACTTCGGCCGAAGGTATCGAGGTTATCGACGAACGAACCCTCCGGCTGACAATCGACGCTCCCAAGGCCTACTTCATCGCCAAGCTGACCTACCCGACTGCGTTCGTCCTCAACCGTGACAATGTCGAGTCGCTCGGTAAGAGCTGGTCCGACGATCCGGTCAGCACCGGCCCGTTCAGGCTCAAGGAATACCGGATCGGCCAGCGGATCAGGCTTGCCCGCAACGAAAACTACTGGGGCCGCACTGCGTACCTCGATGAGGTTGTGTTCAACCTTGCCGGTGGTGTTGCGATGGCCATGTACGAGAACGACGAGATCGACACTACAGGTGTCGGCCTGGCCGATCTGGAGCGGGTGCAGGACCCTACTGAGGATATCAACAAGGACCTTGTCGAGGTCCCGCCGAACTTTGCGGTTTCATACGTTGGCTTTAACCTCGACCAGCCTCCGTTCGACGACGCCAATTTCCGGCAGGCGCTCAACCATGCCGTCAACAAGCAACTGATCGCCGACCAGGTCTTCTCAAACCTGGTGAAACCGGCCTTCGGCATCATTCCCCCCGGATTCCCCGGCTACTCGCCCGATATCAAGGGACTTGAGTACGATCTCGACCTCGCGAAAGACCTGCTCGCCCAGTCTGCGTACCCGGACGCCTCGGACCGGCCAAGAATCGTCCTGACGGTTCCTGGCACC
>JASLNQ010000151.1 GCA_030745955.1 Dehalococcoidia bacterium
AGGTTGTCGAGGGCGGTTTCAAGTTCAGCCATCGTCATGTTGCCCATGAACACGGGATCGGTGAATAAGAACCAATCGAACGTGCCGGGGAGCCCCGCGTTCGCTTCGGCAACCGCGGTGAACATGGAATCGTAGGTCGGGAACATGATCAGCGGCTGCTCACGCCCGTCCACAGCAGGGGCAAGGAATATATCGCCAAATCCCATCCAGAAAACCTCGTCTGGATCGTTCCTCTGGAAGGTCCCGGTAACCAGTGCCCTGACGAGCCCGGCGCCGCGTTCGATCGGTTGCGAGTCGATCACGTCTCCGATTTTGATCTGGAGGAGTTCAGCGCGTTCGTGATAGACCGCGACCTCGATAACTGGTACGCCATCGACTATTGTCGTGGCTTCGGTCGGTGCCTGGCCGGTCACGTACCCAACGTGGTTGTCGATGCGCTCGATGTACTGGAACCTGCTCTGGGACGCCAGTTCATCGGTCCGCATCGGGCCACCGAGCCAGCCCCACCAGTTCAGCCGGCTCTTGGCGAGGCGCACCGAGCCGGTTACCAGTTCTCCGAAGTGGGTGTCGCTGGCCGAGAACACCGCCTCGTCGGTGCGCAGGTGGTCTTTGGCGGTCAACGGGGTCCAGGAGGTGGTGACGTGGACATTTGTGTTGATCGGGCCAACGTCTTCAACGGCCGCGCGCATCGAGACGATTTCGAGCGACCGCCCGTATTGCGGAATGCCGGCGGCGATTGCTGTGGCAAAGGGCGCCCCGACCATCAGCCCGACAATCATCCAGGGGTCGGTACTGGCTCGACTCTTTATTAGCCCAAACAGGTTCAGCTCTGTACCCGATCTGATCTGAATTTATTCGAAATGCACCTGAGCCGTAAAGGAATCTCGGCCACCGGCCAGAAGCAACTCGCACCAACGCTTGATACGCTGGCTAAACGGAATTCGGTTCATTCGGCCCTGACATTATCACCAACGTGACCCTTCGTACCCGCCCAAAACTCACGATTGTCGTACCGGCACTGTCTGTGCTCGCACTCGTTCTCGCCGGGTGCGTCACGATTGACAAGGAGGGACAGCAGACCGAGGTCGCCGATACGCCGACCGCGTCGACCGTGGCTGGAGAAGGGTCGGACCCGGAGGTGACTGCGACGCCGCGAGTGATCGATTCAGGCGGCGGTGGCATTCTTACGACACCCCAGTTGGTCGAATTCCTGAAACCGTCAATTGTCCAGATCGCGGTGAGCCTGGACCGTGGTCAGAGTGTCGGTACCGGGGTGATACTCGATGATAGCGGGCACATCCTCACCAACTGGCATGTGGTCGAGGGCGCAAAGACGATCACGGTGGCGTTCGAGGACGGAGATCTCACGGAGGCCGAGTTGTTCAGGCGCGACCCGTTGCTGGACCTGGCGATCGTGCGGGTCGACCGGGATGACCTGAAACCGGCGATTTTCGGGGATTCCGACTATCTCAGGGTCGGGGAAGATGTGGTGGCGATTGGTCACGCGCTCGGTCTGGAGGGCGGACCGACGGTCAGCAAGGGCGTTGTGAGTGCACTCGACCGGACGATCCTTGACGATGCGGGAGGGAACCTCAGCGGGCTGGTTCAGACAGATGCCGCGATCAACTCGGGCAACTCGGGCGGTCCGCTGGTGAATATGTTTGGCGAGGTCGTTGGGATCAACACGGCCAAGATCCAGAGTGGAGACCGGCTGGGTTTTTCGATCAATATCAACGCTGCCAAGACTGCTGCCTACAACCTGATTGCCCAGGGCCCGATGCCACCGCCGGGATTCCTGGGCGTTGGCGGGGTCGATGTGACGCGAGCGCTGGCGCGGGCGCTGGGGCTTCCCGTTAGACAGGGGTTCGGGATAACACTGATCGAACCGGGTTCTCCGGCGGTTGATGCGGGACTCAGGCTGGATGACATCATTGTTCAACTGGACGATGTCGAGATCATTCACGGGCAGGACCTCACCGATTTTCTTCGTGAGCACCCGTCCGGTAGCGATATCACAGTCAAAGTCGTTCGCGACGCCCGGTTCCTCGTGACACTCGAGGTAACTCTGGTTGAACGACCGGGCCGCTAGCCCGGGCTGGGCCTGGTCTGGAACCGTGCCTGGTAACCGCTCTGCTGGCAATTCGTGCAAAATGTGCGAACTTCACAGGCACGTACTCACGAGGACCACTCAATGACCGGTCAGGCCAATTCTGAAATAAACCCCAAAACCAGTTCCGAACTCGCTGGAAAAGTGGCGATCGTTACGGGAGCAGGGCGGATGCGCGGGATTGGCCGGGGCACGGCGACGGTGCTGGCACGGATGGGCGCACACGTGGTTGTGACCGGTACGGGCCGGAGCCCGGATACGTACCCCGACGATGAGAAAAAGGCCGGATGGCGCGATATCCAGTCGACTGCCGAGGAGGTTGAGTCGTACGGTGTCCGGTCGTTGGCCCTGGTTGTGAACGTGGCCGACGAGGACGACGTGCAGCGGATGATTGACGCGACCCTTGCTGAGTTCGGGCGAATCGACATTATCGTGAACAATGCGGCGGCTCCACTCGGTGGTGACCGGGTCGCGGTTCTCGATATGCCGACCGACATGTTCAAGAAGGTGATCGACGTGAAGCTACTCGGCACGTTTTACTGTGCGAAGGCCGCGGCTGAGCAGATGGTCAGGCAGGGAGAGGGTGGCCGGATCGTCAACCTGTCATCGACGATGGGCAAGAGCGGTCGGGCGAATACGAGCGCGTATAACGCAGCCAACTTCGCGGTCGATGGGTTTACCCAGGCCCTGTCGAAGGAGCTGGGCGAGCATGCGATAACGGTGAACAGCGTTTGCCCGGGTTTGATCGAGACGGCCCGAATGGACGGGTTGGGGCGCACCGACCGCTGGGACGCGCGCCTGGCGGAGATTCCGCTGGGGCGTGCCGGCACCGACGAAGAGGTGGGTGAGTTGATCGGCTTTCTGTGCAGCCATCGGGCGGCGTATATCACCGGTCAGTCGATAAACGTCAATGGCGGCGTGATCACCGAGCGATAGCTAGATGTCGAGTCCGCGGAATGCGGCGATCTCTATGAAGTCTCCAGCTTCGTCGTCCCAGGCGAACTGGCGCGCTTCGACGACACGTTCGGCATCGATCCCAACCACGATCTGCTGCACGGGATAGGCGGGCCCCTCACCCCAGGGGTCACGGGCGTTGCTGCGGTCGGTCTCCGAGAAATAGGCCCTGCCGTTCGGGTGTGAGTGGTAAATGATCCGGGGGCGGACGTCGCTCTCAAGCGTGTTGACCAGGTCCAGCAGGTCGCTATCGGAGATCACGAAGGCGGTCTGTGCCGTACGGTCCCTGGCCGTCGGGTGGGTTTCAGGGTCGTAGGCGTTCACTGCTCTTCGCACGCCGCCGGCTAAGTTCGAATCCTTCTCGCCAGTCAGCCACCCGCAGCATTCGTTCGGGAATGTCTCACGTGCGTGCCGGAATATCTCCTCAAGCGCCGATCGGGGGACATCGAGCGGTTCCGGGTGTGGTTGTGAATCGTGGGCTGGCAAGGCGTATATCTCTTTTTGGGACCCGGGTTTTAGTACGGATTCAGGTCCGAGGGCTTTATTGGGATCAGATATGAAGTGTATTGTGACGGTGCCCGGTTGCGTCAAACAAGTTGGGCCAGGCGGGTGGGGTGTTTGCCAGGTCTCAGCTCCCGAGAAAGCGATATAGAAAGGGCATAATCCTGTTGGTGTTTCGATATGCTTCCGGGGTGAGTGCGCTGCATCGCTGCGGGTCGGCTGCGAGGGACTGCAAGCTACACCGTACGATGACATAGGCGTGTTCGGTCGCCCGCGGGATATGCGACGATTCATGGGCCGGTGATTTTCGATTGACCGATTGGTTCCGATAGCAGGACTGGAGAACGGGCGAATGCCCGGACTGACCAGGAGCTGGATAAGCAAGCGATACCGCAAGCAGCGGCGTGTTCAGCGCGCCGCATTGGCCCGCATCGGCCTTTCGACTGCCGGGGCACCCATGGTGGGCGAAACGACACTGTGCATCGCTTATATGTGCCCGTGGGCGCATGCCTGCAGCAACGCAACTCCCCGGCCGGCGCTCGTCGCGCAACGCAATTGCCTCAGGAAGTTCCCGGAAGAACGTCGCCCGCGGTCCGGGTTGTCCGATGTGGCACTCGACAACCTCGCGAAGCGACGAGAAGAGGGGACGAGGCTCGAACCGGTGACGCTCAGTGTCCTCGATGAGTTCCGCCCGGGCGGTCCTACGCCCTCGTTCGCCCAGAAACGCCCGGCACGCCCTGTATACGACCTGGGTGTACGCGGGAAGCCGTTCCCCCCGCGGCGGCAATCGCCGGGGTCCGGACGGGCTTCATAGAGCCCTGCTGTCGGCCAGGAACCCCCTGAGCACGCCGTGGTATAACTCGGGGTCGACGAGGTCGAGTCCATCGTGGTCGCCACCGGGGATGAGGAGGGTTTGTTTCGGTTTTGCGGCGGCGGCGTATATCCGCTCTGCGCTCCTGGGTGAAACAGTCGTGTCCGATCCGCCGTGGATGATGAGCTTGGGTACCGGGCTGTTCGCCACGTAGGCTGATGTATCGAACTTCGATCTCAAGAGCAGGCCGATTGGAACGTAACGCGTCCATGGCGCCACCTCGTGGGTGACATCCAGGATCGACGAGAGGGTCGCCTCGAGCACCAGTGCAGCAGGCGTTACGACGCTTGCCAGTTGAGCGGCCACTGCGCCACCCATCGAGCGACCGAACACGACGATTTTCCGGTCCGGGTGCAATTTGCGGGCGAATGCATACGTGGCTCGGGCGTCGGCGTAAAAGCCCCGTTCGGAGGGAACCCCTTCGCTATGACCGTATCCCCGGTAGTCGATCGCTATTACCGAGGCGCCGTAGCGCCGGTGAATCTCCTGGTATTGATCGAGCCGGACGCTGATGTTTCCGCCGTTCCCGTGAAAAATCAGCCATACGACGTCCGAACCCCCTGACATGTGCCAGCCGTGCAGCTTCACGCCGTCGGATGTGACCGGGAAGATGTCGTCGAACGGGAGTCCGATATGTGCGGGTGTGCCGCGAAACGAGCGTTCGGGTGCGAACAGGACCTGCCGTTCAAGCCATGAGACCGGCCACAGGATTGGATTGCGAACGCCGGGCATTTGCTCAGACTTCGCCTGGCGGGAGTCCTGGTGAGAGTTCGGGCGTCACCCAACCGATCCCTGGCTGCGCAACTCGGCGATCTCGTCGGTCGAGTACCCGATATCCAAAAGCACCTGGTCGGTGTGCTGCCCCAGTGCGGGCGACGACGTTTCTTCCGGCATGCCGTCCTTGAACCTCAGGATCGGGCCCGAAGTCCGGATCATGTTTCCGGTGTGGTGTTCGAGTTCGACTACGTACTTGTTGGCGAGCACCTGTTCATCGTCGACCATCTCTTCGACATAGCGGATCGGTTCGCACGGGATGTCATGCGATCTGAGCTCCCTGACCCAGTGATCGGTCGTGTTGCCTGCGAAGATCTTCTCGAAAGTGTCCATCAGGCGTTCGCCTATTTCGTTCGCCTCGGGCGTCGACTCGTAGTTTTCGGGATCGGTGACCCTCGGATCTTCCAGCCCGAACAGGTCCAGCAGCCGCGCCCTGGCAGGGAAGGCAAGGGTGCCCAGGGCCAGACCGCCATCGCGTGTTGTATAGGCACGGTAGTAGCAGCGATAGGCCATCGGTCGGACCGCCCGCTGGTAGCTGTCCTGTATTGCCTGGTAGCTTGCACCCTGCCTGGTGAGCTCGGGGTAGACCTCGCGGTGCCACGTTTTGGCGGG
>JASLNQ010000152.1:0-2076 GCA_030745955.1 Dehalococcoidia bacterium
GGCGGTGCAGGAGTCATGGCCTGGGAATCGCCTTCGCATGCCCCCGTCAAAATGGCGAAACCCAGGACAACGCCACTGATCGCCAGCGAACGGGTCCAGGTCGCGCGCCAGCTAAACAACCTCACTTAAGTGTTGCCGCCGCCGTTGTCGCCGCTGTCGCCGCTATCGCTCGCATCGCTGGAGCCACCACCGTTGAACCGGTTCATTGCGTTGTCGATATCACCACTCACTATCATCGTAATCGCATCCGAAGCCCTCTCGCAGGCGGCCTTCACCTGTTCGCGGGTCTCGGGCTCGAACGTACCCAGCACATGCTCGACCTGCTCACCCGACACCGCAGGGTCCCCAACACCGATGCGCACCCGCGGAAACTCATTGGTGCCAAGAGCGGTAATGACCGATTTCAGGCCGTTGTGACCACCCGGGCCACCACTTTTTCGTATACGCACCGAACCCGGCGGCAGGTTTATGTCGTCGGTGACGACCAGTATCTGTCCCGGCCCGGTCTTGAACCTGTTAGTCAGGTAACTCAACGCCAGCCCGGAGCGGTTCATGAACGTCCGCGGGTAAGCCAGCACGGCCTGTCCGCCACCAAGCTCGACCTCCGCAAAACGTAGCTCCTTGCGCTTGCGGTTCAACTCGGCGCCGGTGCGCCGGACAAGCTCATCGAGGCACCACCAGCCAACATTGTGCCGGGTGTTCTGGTACTCGGCGCCGGGGTTGCCCAGGCCGAGGACGATCCACGGGGGGCCTTCCGACCCACCGCCCCTGCCGCCCGGAAACAGCCTTTCTATGAAGGAGGTAATGTCCAATCGTCGAGATTTCCGCTCACGTCGCCAAAAAGTTCGTTCAGAAAGGATATGACCTTATCGTCCAGAACGTTGGCGAGGTCAGACAGATCTCCAGCTGAATTGAGTCTGAACAGCTTTTGCAGCCGGTCGGAATCCTCCGAACTCAGGACGAGATCGGAAACCACTGACCCGAGGCGGTCGCGGTAGGCATCGAACACCCTGTCCACCTCGGCGATCAGCTCCAGCACGTCGGTGTGGCTCACCGCCTGCCCCAGCCGCCCCCGGCAACCCGGGCACACCGGCTCGTTGATCAGCGGGATACCCGAACCGTCACTCTCGCAAACCCGGAACGGTCCCGCGACGCGGTCCCAGGCACCCGGGATATCGGCAAACAACCCGTCCGAATGCACCGCTTCGGGCTCGACGTGAAGATCATCCTGCAACCCCGGCTCAGGCCACCCGCGCAACACCTCAACCCTATCGAGCAGCTCGATCTGACACACCCGCACGGTTGTGCGGTCAATCCGCTCGCGGAGCACGAGGTCACGTTCCCGCCGCTGCGCATGGTCCTGCAGGTAGGCCCGCCTGTACTCCTTCCGCCACCGCTCGAACTCATCGCACAGCGCCCACCAGGCATTCGGGTTTTCGACCAGCGCCTTCAGGTCGAACCGCGCCCTCAACGCACGGTGTTCCAGGGCAAGAGAATGATCGACCCGCCCGAACTCGACCTGGTCGAGGTAGTAGATCGTTCGCTCGATATCGCCAGCGTACTCGACCGCAAACCACTGCTGGTCCGCCCTGGCCAGGGCCGCCTTGAGCATGCCGACCGACCCGAACATCTCACGCGCCATCGCGACATACCTCCGCCAGTCGCCAGCGCCCAGCACCTCGACCAGGCCGGCGACTCTACACGTCAGCGGCCGGTCGATAGCGCCTGCCGCGATCTCCAGCTGGAACATCACCGGTGCCGCCTGCCGCACACGGTCGCACAGCGTCGACAGCTCGACCGCGAACTCGGTGGCGTCGCTTTCACGGCCGCCTCCGAAAACTGTGAAATTTGCCCCGGGCACCACCAGTCTCAAAAACGGGAGCACCGCGTCCCAATCGCTCGACTTTTCGGCACGCACGGCAACGGTCCGGGTGATCAGGTCGGCATCGTACGCAATCTCCGAAATCGTTTCTTCGGAGAGATATTCGCGCCGGGCCTCCCCGGTGGCGGCGCCCATCGCGGCAAGTTCTAGCTCCGACCGGCTGTCCAGCACGTACGCAACGAGCCATAGTGAGG
>JASLNQ010000152.1:2086-5698 GCA_030745955.1 Dehalococcoidia bacterium
CCGGTGAATCAACAACTCGACCAGTTCGCTACCGGAAACCTCGCGGTCCGCACGCGCAAACAGCTCTGCGATCCGGTCGACCGGCGTCGGCTCATCGATCCGCATCCCGCAGAGCTGACGCAGCAGCTCCCTGGCCCCTGCCAGCCGACCGGCCTGCAACCCCCCGAATATCTCTTCGGGCGTGCTGTCGTCACCGGGAATTACGGCAAAACCGGGACCGGTGAGCGCCGCCGCGGCAGATTCGACCCACGACACGGGATCGTTGAGAAGAAACAGCTCACCCGGCTGAATCTCGGGACCGGCCCGTTCGCCAGTCCGGCCGCCAGTCCGACCGAAGGAAGTCACCACCAGTCCCGTTTTCCATTTCTCATGCGAGTCGGCCGCCATCAGGGCGTTGACTTCAGTTTCGTAAGTGGCGAGTGCCGAAGCGAGCCGCCCCAGCCCCGGATCGTTGCCGTCAACGAAGTTTCGCCGCACCTCCTGCAAGGTGTGAATGTCCGATTCCGCCGGACGCTGCTGCTCGGGCCCATCAAACGCGCAAGTCACCCTCGGCTCGGCCACCCTGCCGTTGCGCGCACGAGGCAGTGCAACGCAGATCCGCGCGTCCGATATCGCCTCTGGCGACAGCACGTCGGACGAATGCAGCAGCACCAGCCGGAACATCGATACACCCGGCAACGGCCTGCCGAATTCTTCGAGCCAGTTGCGGGCGACGATCACCTCGCCCGGATACTCGAAGCCACCGAGGGTCACCCGCACCGGCTGGGAGCATCCCAGCTGGTCATCGGCGAAAGAAAACGGCACGCGAGCGGCGTGCCCGGACGGTGGACTTGAAACAACCACTGCTGTCGCTCCGGCGCTTGTTATTCGCCGGACGGCCCCGTTTCGGGTGCAGCAGGCACCAAGCCCTCGTCCATGAAAGCAGTGAATTCTTCCTCGTCGATCACATGGACCCCGAGCCGTTCCGCTTTCGCCAGCTTCGAGCCCGCCTCCGCACCCGCCACCAGGTAGTCGGTCTTCTTTGTTACCGCCCCCGTGGCCTTGCCGCCCAGCGCCTTTATTCGACTTTGCGCCTCGGAGCGTGACATAGATTCGAGCCTACCTGTAACCACGAATGTCACACCGTTGGCCGGATGGTCGGCTGAAGGCTCGGGCGTTTCGTCGAACGGATCGACGCCGAACGCAACCAGGTCGGCGATCAGTTCACGGTTCTGTTCAAGTGCGAAGTAGTCAACCAGGGTCGAAGCGATCACCGGCCCGATACCGTCGATTGCCAGCAATTCCTCTTCGGTAGCATCCATCAATCGAGTTAATTTACGGAACCGGTGCGACAGCCATTCAGCGCTCTCTGATCCGATCCCCGGAATACCCAGTGCGAACAGCAGGCGGGGCAGCGGCTGCGACCGCGACGCCTCGATTGCATTCAGCAGGTTGTCGACCCGCGTTTCGGCCATCTTGTCGAGCTCAAGCAGGTCATCCCGGCGTTCATACAGCCGATAAATCCCGGCGATATTCGAAACGAACCCGAGTCGCGGCAGGTCCTGTGCCACCCGCTCGCCAAGGCCCTCGATATCCATAGCCCCCCGTGATGCAAAGTGCTCCAGCAGGCGTTCGAACTGTGCAGGGCAGGTTGCGTTCACGCACCGGGTCACCGCCTCGTCCTCAGGATGGATCGTCTCGGTCCCGCAGGAAGGACACACCTCCGGGAATCTGTACTCGACCGAATCCGCCGCACGTTTGTTCTTCGCCGAAACCTCGACCACCTGCGGGATCACATCGCCGGCCCGCTGAATGACAACCCGGTCACCCTCACGAAAATCTTTTCGAGCGATCTCGTCCTTGTTGTGGAGCGTGGCACGGCCAACGGTCACGCCACCGACCATCACCGGCTCCAGCTCGGCCCACGGCGTCAGTGCACCCGTGCGCCCGACATTCACATGAATCGCCCTGAGGACCGTCTCCGCCTGCTCGGCCGGAAACTTGTAGGCGATTTGCCAGCGCGGGTCCCGCCCCACGTACCCGAGCCTGCGCTGGAGTGCGAGCGAATCGATCTTCACCACCACCCCGTCGATACCGTAGTCAAGCGTCTCACGTACCTCGCCTGCGTCCGCGATCGCCGCCATGACCTCCTCAACCGTATCGGCCCGCCGCGTCCACGGGTTCACACGCCCGCCCCAGGCCTTCACCGCCTGCAAAATGTCCCAGTGGCTCGCCATCTCCACGGGGCCTTCGCCACCCTCCGCATAGCCGAGTGCATAGAAAAACATGTCGAGCGGGCGTTTTGCCGTCTCGGCCGAATCGAGCTGGCGCAGCGACCCCGAAGCTGAATTCCGCGGGTTCACATAAGCCGGCAACCCCGCCTCCTCCCGCTCGGTATTCAACGCCGCGAACTTCGAGTTCGGAAAAAAGACCTCGCCCCGGAGCTCGACAACCCCCGGCACCGTGAGCCCGTCACCCTCCAGCGCAAGCGGCACGCTCCGGATCGTCCGGACATTCGCAGTGACATCCTCGCCCCGCTCGCCATCACCCCGTGTCGCAGCGCGCTCCATCACGCCGTCCCGGTAGGTGACAGCAAGCGCAAGACCGTCGATCTTCAGTTCGCACACCATCGGTGCGCTTTCGATCTCCAGGTAGTCGAGCGCCCGCTGGTACCAGGCCCGCAGGCCGTCCTCGTCGAACACGTTGCCCATGCTGAGCATCGGTACCGGGTGAACAACCTCTTCGAACCCGCTCGAAGGCGGAGCGCCAACTCTCTGCGTGGGTGAATCGGGCGTAGCCAGTTCGGGATGCTCCGCTTCGAGCGCAAGCAGCTCCCGCATCCAACCGTCCCAGGCGGCATCGGACGAATCAGGCGCATTGTCGATGTAATAAAGCCTGCTCGCGCGATTGATTTCGCGCCTGAGTCTCTCGGCACGGACGGCAGGTTCTTCAGCGTCGGGAACGCTCAAGTCGAAAATGTTTTTCTGAGAAGCGTTTTCTTCAGACACGATAGCTAACTGGAAGGTCGTTCAAGTGCGTCAGATTCACAATTTTGAAGCCTGGAAACCGGTGCGCCGAGTATAACAACGCCCCTCCTCGACAGGCGGCTTGCGACCCATTCCCAACCCCGCCCCACCACACGGCTTCGACCGGCCATCCCACCAGTATTCGCCGGGATGCCCACCCGGTTTGTGCAGGTGAACTGCGATGGCGGGGCTATACTCGTTCGTCGAATAGTAATCTCAAGCGGCCCCGGCACACCCGGCGGCGTGTCTCACGTGCCCTCACCCCAACACTAAATGGCAGAAATCCAGCCCTTCAGGGCAACGCGGTACAACCCCGACGTAGCAGGCGACGTGAGCCTTCACATCTGCCCGCCGTTCGATGTCATCACTCCCCAGTTGCAGCAGGAGCTGTACGACCGCTCGCCATACAACATCGTGCGGCTCGACCTGGCACGCCGCGGGCTGTCGGAAGACCCCTACGAACAGGCCGCGGAAACGGCTCACCAGTGGACCGAGTCGGGTGCCCTCAAGCACGAGGAAGAACCGTCGATCTACGTCACTGAAGAGGAGTTCGAGTACCAGGGGCAAAAGCTGCTCAGACGGGGCTTCGTCGCGGCCGTCCGGCTCG
>JASLNQ010000153.1 GCA_030745955.1 Dehalococcoidia bacterium
AAGTAAAAGCCAATGCTTGAAATTAGAAACCTGCGTGCGTCCGTACTGGACATCGACGATTCGGAGATCCTTAAGGGGATCGACCTCACGGTGAACAGCGGTGAAGTGCACGCCATCATGGGGCCGAACGGCTCGGGCAAGAGCACCCTGGCTAACGTGCTAATGGGACGCCCTGATTATGAAATTACAAACGGCGACATCCTGTTCGACGGCAAATCGATCGTCGACCTCCTCCCTGAACAGCGCGCCCACCTCGGCATGTTCCTCGCGTTCCAGTACCCGGCTGAGATCCCGGGTGTGCGGCCGTGGCAATTTTTGAAAGCGGCCCACGACGCAAAGGCCGATTCCCGCGGCGACGAAAAGATGACCGTGCGAGACTTCTCAAAGCTGTTTGACGAAAAGGTCGAAGCGGTCGGTATCAACCCCCAGCTCGTGAAGCGCTCGATGAACGAAGGCTTCTCCGGCGGTGAGAAGAAACGCAACGAGATGCTCCAGCTTGAGGTGCTTCAGCCCTCGATGGCGATCCTCGACGAGACCGATTCGGGTCTCGATGTGGACGCCCTGCGAATTGTCGCCGAGGGAGTGAACTCGATGCGATCGCCCGACCGGTCGTTCGTCATCGTCACCCACTACCAGCGCCTGTTGAACTACATCAAGCCGGATGTCGTTCATATCCTGGTCAAGGGCAGGATTGTGAAGACCGGTGGCCCGGAACTGGCGCTCGAGGTTGAAAAGGATGGATACCGGGAGTACCTGTCGGCTGGAGCGACTGCATAACGATGACACTCGCCACGTCGCCAGCAGCGGTCGACCGGTACGCGCCCGCGTTCGAATCGTTCGACAACGCACGTTCACCCGAGTGGCTGAACGCCATTCGCCGGGAGGCGTGGACCAGGTTTGCGGAACTGGGCCTGCCAACCCGCCGACGCGGGAACGAACTCTGGAAATACACGAACCTGCAACCGCTTGCAACAATCGATTTTGAATACGGCGATATCGGCCCGGTGTCACTTGCTGACATTAAGGCGAACGGTCCGTGGGATGACGCCTGGGACACCGTGGTGATCGTAGACGGCAATTTCAGTGCCCAGCTTTCAAATTTACACGAGACCCAGGGACTGACCGCCAGGAGCCTCGCCGAGGTAGTCACCGCCGGTACCGCCGGTATCGAATCGCAGTTCGCAACACTCGCCGGACGAGAAAACTACGCCTTCACCGCCCTGAACACCGCATTTACCAACGACGGCGCATACATCGGCGTTACGGCCGACGCACAGCTCAACGAGCCGGTACACGTTGTGTTCGTATCGTCGGCCTCCGAGGCGAGCCGGGCAACCTACCCACGCGTACTGGCAAGCGCAGGGGCGAACAGCTCATTCACCCTCGTCGAAACCTACATCAACCTGGCTGACACGGCCCAGCTAACCGTCCCTGTGGTCGAAGTGTTCGCAGCCGACGGTGCAGACATCCGCCACTACCGGGTTCAGATGGAAAACGAGAAGTCTTTCCACATCGGCACCACGCGGGTCGCCCAGCAGACCGGTTCGAAATTCACCTCGACTAGTTTCGCCGTAGGTGCTTCGATTGGCCGAAACGATATCCACACCCTGCTCGACGACCCTGGCGCCGAGTGCACGCTGCGCGGCCTCTACATGACCAGCGGCGAGCAGCAGCAGGACCAGGAAATAAGCACCACACACGCAAAACCACACTGCACGTCCGACCAGTTCTACAAGGGAATCCTTTCCGGCAAGTCCCATGCCGTGTTCAGCGGCAAGGTGATCGTCGAACGTGATGCCCAGAAATCTGCAGCGAGCCAGAAGGACCTGAACCTGTTGCTCTCGCGCGGCGCACGCATCGACGCCAAGCCGTCGCTCGAGATCTACGCCGACGACGTTACGGCCGCACACGGTGCAACTGCGGGTCATGTCGATAAAGACACGTTGTTCTACCTGCGTACCCGCGGGATCGATGAAGACGCCGCAAAGGCCATCCTGATCCGCGGGTTTGCCGGGGAAATGCTCGACAGGTTCGAGCCGGCTGCGCTGAACGAGTTCGTCGAGCGGACCACCGACGAGCGGATCGCGGTCTTGCTGGCAGAGTCAGACACGATCGGCACGGCATGAGTAGTACCGGCCCCGGGCCCGACAACGGTCCACTTGCTGGCGCTGGCACCGCAGCGCGACCCTTCGATGTCGACGCGATCCGCGCAGACTTCCCGATCCTGTCCCGGAAAATCGGTGACGCGAAACTCGTGTACCTCGACAACGCCGCGACAACCCAGAAACCGCGCCAGGTGATCGACGCCCTCACAACCTACTACGAGCAAACAAACGCAAACGTCCACCGCGGCGTTCACACGCTGTCAATCGAGGCCACCGACGCCTACGAACTGGCCCGCACGAAAGTCGCGAACCTCATCAACGCGCCCCGTCCCGAAACGGTTATCTGGACGCGCAACACGAGCGAATCCCTGAACCTGGTGGCAGCGACGTGGGCGGAACAGAACGTCGGCCCGGGCGACAACATTGTCATCACGGAGATGGAACACCACTCGAACATCGTTCCCTGGCAACAGCTCGCCGCGAAGAAGAGCGCTGAGCTCCGGTACCTGGCTGCCGGCAAGGACGGATTTCTCGATCTTTCTAACATCGATTCGATCATCGATTCGAAAACAAGAATCGTTGCCGCCACGCACGTATCGAACGTGCTGGGAACCGTAAACCCGGTCGAGAAACTGGTGAGCCGGGCACACACGGTCGGCGCGGTGGTCCTCATCGACGCTGCGCAGAGCGTTCCGCACATGCCGGTCGACGTGCAGGCGATCGACGCAGATTTCCTCTGCTTTTCGGCCCACAAAATGCTCGGTCCGACCGGCATAGGAGTGCTCTATGGCAAGTACGACCTGCTTGAAGAGATGCCGCCCTACATGTACGGCGGCGACATGATCCTTGAGGTCACCTACGAAGACGCCACGTGGAACGCACTCCCGTACAAGTTCGAAGCCGGCACACCGAATATTGCCGATGCGATTGCCACTGGCACGGCAGTGGATTACCTGCTGGAGCTCGGCATGGACAATGTCTGGGAGCACGAGCGGCAGGTCACCGAGTATGCCCTGGAGCAGTTTGCATCACTCGACAACGTAAAGGTGCTTGGTCCGGAGAACCCGTCACTCAGGGGCGGGGTGATTTCGTTTATCCACGACACAGTCCACCCCCACGACCTGGGCACCGCGCTCGATCAACAGGGGATTGCGATAAGGACCGGGCACCACTGCGCGATGCCGCTGGTGCGCAGCTACGATGTCGTAGCGGCAGCCCGCGCAAGTTTCTACATCTACAACACGAAGTCCGAGATTGACGCACTGGTCAACGGGATAAGTGAAGCCGAAGGGTATTTCATCCGATGATGGGCGGAACGTCTGGTCCGGGTGGGCTTGGCGACCTGGACGAGTTATACGAGGCAATCATCCTCGACCACTACCGCAGCCCCCGGAACACGGCACCTGTCGAATCGCCCGATATCGACCTTGAGGTCAACAACCCGTTCTGCGGTGACGAATTTCACATCCAGTTGAAGCTCGATAACGACACGGTGTCCGACGTTGGCATCACGGGCCGGGGATGCGCCATCAGTCAGGCTTCTGCCTCCCTGCTGGCGGAACTCGTTGAGGGAAAGACCTCGTCCGATGTACGGGCCGCAGTGAACTCGATCCGTCAACTTCTGCAGACCGGCGAGATATCCGAGGAAGAACGGGAAATACTCGGTGATATCGAAGCGCTCGCCGGTGTTCGCAAGTTCCCGGTCCGCATCAAGTGCGCCCTGCTCAGCTGGGTCGGACTGGACGACGGCCTGAAAGACCACCTGAAGGGTTAAGCGAATGTGCACGCAAATCCCCTCTCCCTTGCCCTGGAGTGCCCCGTGTAGCTGCGACGGGCGATTTGCTCACGCCAGTCATCTGGCAAGCAATCCGATTGCGCCCGGAGCTAACGAAGAGGGTTAGAGTGACGGTGATAGCTAGCAATGCCAGCATTGGCCAATAGCGAAGACCCCCCCCCCACCCCGGATCCCTCGACTCCGATGACTACACTCGGGACGCGTTGAGCTCGCTCGCAAACACGCCAGGCCACCACGCCATAAACGCCTTCAATCCCCCCGCTCGGTCAACCATACTCGGGTCAGGAAATCGCTGTCGCCGCGCGGGGTACGTGGGTTGAAATCGTGTACGTAGTCCCACCACATCCAGTACGTAGTCCGGGTTGCCGAGATGAACCTGTGTGAGCCCGCGAGGATCCGTCTTTGCAGGTCGATCAGCAGTTTCCCACGCTTAACGGGGTCGTACTCACGTGCCTGGGCTTCAATGAGCCGGTCGATTTCAGGATCAGTGTAGCCCGTGGTATTCCACGGACCTTCTGAGTGATGTACCGAGAACAGGTAATCCGAAGTGCTGGAAACCGGTGGGGGAGCGCCCACCGCGATGTCGTAGTCACCACCGATCCAGACCTCGTCACCGAAGTTACGCGTCGAGAGCCGCGAAACCTCTGCCCGAATACCGGCGCTTGCCAGCCCTCCTGCCATCGCGAACGCCTGCTCGACGTACTCATCGCCGAACTCACCGACTTGGATAACGACACTATCGCTGGTTGTGAGTCCCGCCAGGGCCAGCAATGAGTTCGCTTCGATGGTATCGTTTACCCGGCCGAAGAATTCAGAAGCTGGCAGGTTCCGGTCTATCCCTGGCCCCGGTGACGGCCTGTCGGGCAGGCCGACGCTCATCCCTGTGCGGCCGTGCCAGAACTCCTCGTTCCACGCCTCGGGGTCCCAAACCAGCAGCATGGCTTCCCGGACCACGAGCTTGTCCATCGGGCTTCGGGCGGTGTTCAATGCGATCTCCACCCCGGCCGCAGGATTGTTGATCCCCGTCCACTCGATATTCTCGAACCGCTCGGTGGCGCTGGTGATAGCCGGAAACCGGGCCTGCGCAAGGTCGATGATCCGTGTTCGCATACCCGCGACGCGGGTCGATTCCGACGGAATCACCTGGATTTGCAGCCCATCGAGATAAGGCAACTGGTTGTTGTAGTAATCGGGGTTCCCCAGCAGGGCGATCTGGTCGGACTGTGCCTCCGAGGTTATCCAGGCACCGGTGCCGACGGTCGGGCCGCGTCGAAGATCACCGTTCACGGCAACTGCCTCCGGCGCGACTATACGCGAGTGTGAATCGGCAAGTTTCTCCAGCGTCTCGGAGTCAGGGACCTTGAGCCGCACAATAACTTCGTCATCGCCCACCGCCACGAAATCAGCAACGTTTGAAAGAAGGGCCGCGTTCGGGAAGTTCGGTGTCGCCTGCCGCTTGAGGCTGAACACGACATCCCGGGCGGTCAGCAGGCGTCCGTTCAGGGGCGGCAGGTTCTGCCACCTGACGTCATCACGCAGCCTGATCACAAATGTCACCGGCGCTGTTTGCTCCCATGAAACACACAGGTCACAAACGATCACTGAGCCGTCACCAGAAGTATCGAACTTGAACAGCCGGGAATACGACTGACCTGCGCCCCATGTCAGCAACCCGCTGGAAACCGTCAGGTGTGGGTCCATGTGTGGCGGTCCCTCGGGCACGGCAAACTTCAGGATTCCATTCCGTTTAAGGTCCTCGGGGGGAACGAA
>JASLNQ010000154.1 GCA_030745955.1 Dehalococcoidia bacterium
TCAAGAGGCTGTGACAAACACCAAAAGTGTTACCTATGTCTCCGAACAATGTGTTACCCATCTCTCCGGTATGTACAAGGTCAGGGCGAAGGTGGAGCAGCACCGGGGCAAGATACTGGCAGTCGGTGCTTCGCCTGACATTCAAGAAATTCTAGGCGTCATCAACCACAAATGACGCGGTGTCGGCATTACTATGCGCACGTGTTGATATCTGCCATCTCGCAGCGGTGCTATTGAGGAGAAAAATGCCAGCCACAGTCACGTCCGAAACCGTCTTCGAACCCGTTCCCGGCTGGGCGAAAGTGCCGCACGGCATCTGGCTGCGTGAGGCGACTTCAGTTGCGGTAGACAGCAACGACAACGTGTTTGTTTTCAATCGCGGCAACAAGCCAGTGCTGGTGTTCGACCCCGACGGCAACGTGACCGATATGTGGGGTAACGACAACCCACCTGACAGGGTTCGGATCCTCTGCGATCCGTATGGCAACGCATCGCAGTTCTGGGACACCTGGTTCTCGAGACCACATGCCATCACCATCGACCACGAGCAGAACATATGGCTTGTCGATGACACCGGGCACCAGATCCACAAGATGACCGAGTCGGGTGAGTACGTGATGACGATCGGCACTGGCGAGCCTGCTGAGGTTCAGAGCGGTGAGATGTTCAACAAGCCGACCGACGTAGCAATCTCCAGGAAGACCGGCGACATTTTTATCTCTGACGGATACGGAAACTCGCGTGTTCACCGCCTCGATGCCGAAGGGAATCACGTCACGTCGTGGGGCACATCGGGGACGGATGATGGCGAGTTCAACCTGCCGCACAACCTCGCGCTGATCGACGATGAAGAAGTGATCGTGTGCGATCGTGAGAGCCACCGCGTCCAGGTGTTTTCTGTCGATGGCGAGTACCGGCATCAGTGGAACGCCCACAAGGCGGTCGCTGTCGAGGTGACCGGCAGCGGTGACGATGTGCGGATCTACATCGCCGAGCAGGGGCCTACGAGTGGTTCGCCGACACGGGGAGTGGCGAATATCGGTAACCGCGTTGCCGTGTACGACCGTGAGGGCAACCGCGTTGCGAGGTTCGGCTCGACCGAGTTCGGCGAGGGGCCGGATCAGTTCCTGTGGCCGCATAGCCTGGCGATCGATTCGCATGGCGATGTGTATGTGGCCGAGGTGTCATACGTCGAGTGGGGCCGGTTCCAGCGTCCCAGGCGCGAGATGGCGTCGCTGCGAAAGTGGAAAAGGGCCAGCGGCTGAGCGTTCGGGTGGCGGGACTGGCTACTTAGCCGTGCTGGACGGGCATTCGGCTGCCAGTGGGCAGGTTGCGCACTGCGGGATGCGGGCTTTGCAGACCCGGCGGCCGTGGGTGATCAGCAGTACGTGCATTTCGTAGCGGTCATCTTCCGGGATCATCTCTTCCATGATCGGGTGCGCCTGGTCGGCGGTCGTCTTCGGGCCAATCAACCCGAGTCGTTTCGAAACCCGGTGGATGTGGGTATCGACCGGGAACGCGGGCATTTTCAATGAGAAGGACATCACGACTGCTGCGGTCTTGGGTCCGACACCCGGCAGCGACGTGAGCCACAACCGGGCCTCTTCGAGTGGGAGGCCGACGAGAAACTCCAGTTCAAAATGACCGAGCCGTTCCAGGATTTCGACGAGTATCTGTTGGATTCGTATCGATTTCTGGTTGGCGAGCCCGCCGTGACGAATGGCGTCGGCGACGGTTGACGTATCGGCTTCGATCACCTCGCCCCAGGTCGGGAGCCGGCCGCGGAGCGATTCGTAGGCGCGCTCGGCGTTGAGATCGGACGTGTGCTGGGTGAGGACCGTGAAGATCAACTCATCGAGGGCGATCATGCGGGGCCGCCACTCGATCGGTCCGTAGATCGAATCCAGGCGCTGCTGGACGAGTGCGACAGCGACCGATGGTTTGCGTTTCCGATGTCGCCGGGTGGTCCCTGGTGGCATTATTTGGTTAGTAGTTACGAGTCTGGACGTACTCGGCGAGGGCCAGCAGCGAGTCGAGCGGGTCGGAGGGGGGGATGCCGTCGAGCGAGCGGACGGCGGTTTCTATGTAGTCGTTGGCTACCTGGTGGGTTTGTTCAAGGGCGCCGGTCTGCTTGATTGCTTCGACCGTACCGGGAAGCAGATCGGTCCTGGCTTCTTCCGTGGCTGTAAAGAAGCTGGAGATTTCGTCGGCAGCGCCGTTTTCGGCGGCAATGATGGCTGGCAGCGTGAGAATTCCTTCGCCGAGATCGTGGCCGGCCGGTTTGCCCAGCTGCTCGCTGGTTGCGCTGTAGTCGAGCAGGTCGTCGTAGACCTGGTAGGCCATGCCGATGCTGTAACCGTAGTTGCGAAGGTTTTCGACCGACTCGTCGTCGCCTTCGCCGAGGACGGCCCCGGCTTCTGCAGCGGTGCAAAACAGTGAAGCGGTCTTGTCGTAGATCCGCTGCCTGTACTCTTCGACCGTGACGCCTGGCCGCCATGCCGTGTATATCTCGTTCAGTTCACCGCGTGCGAGCTCGGTGATCGTTTCGGCGAAGCGGCGGACGAGACGGATGTTGTTCGTATCGCAGACGTACATGGCCGAGGTGGCGAAGACGAAGTCGCCGATGAGGACGGCCACGTTTCGGCCCCACAGGTTGCTGGCGGTCTGGTGGCCGCGCCGGGTATCGGCGTGATCGACCGTGTCGTCGTGGACGAGCGTTGCGATGTGGAGCAGTTCGACCGCGGTGGCCATTTTGATCGACCGCTCGTCTTTACCGTGTCCCCACAGGCGGGAGCTCAGCAGGGTGAGTGCGGGTCTGACACGTTTGCCAGGAGTGGCGAGGACGTGCTGTAGCTGGACATCGAGGTCGGCAGGGTGTCCAGGCGAGTTATCGGGCGCTTTCTCGGCGATGCTGGCAATTTCGGCGATCACGGCCTGCAAGTCGTGATCGACCGGCTCGTAGATGCTTTCCTGTGTGATGGCTTCGACCATTGAATTGAACAGCCCGGAGTGTTATCCACCCGTGAGTCGGTTGTTTTCTTCCTCAATTATCGAGTCGTCGAGCTTACGGAACAGCGGTACTGGCTTTTCGAGCGGTGCCCCCGGGATGATGTCCCGCCGGGTCCATCCGTCGGAAAGCGTGTCGCTGTCGCTGAATAGCATACTGTGAATCTTGTCGGCGGAAAGTGGCACGAACATGTAGAACACGGTGCGCAAAGTGGCGATCATGTTGAGGCCAACCCACAGCGTTGTGCCAGCGGCCGGTTTATCGGTCTTCACGACCGCCCAGGGCTGCTTGGTGTCGACGTAGCGGTTGCCGTGCCTTGCGAGCCTCATGGCGGCGCGAAGTCCGTCACGGAACCGGCGTGCCTCAAGCGCGGCGGCGACTTCTTCGAGCGCAGTGTCGCAGGCTGCGAGCGCGTCACGGTCTGCTTCGTCCAGCTCGCCCGGTTCGGGTACGGCGTTGTCGAAGTTTCGAGTGGTGATCGTCAGCACGCGGTGCACGAAGTTACCGAACGTGGCGACCAGTTCGTTGTTGTTAGCGGCTACAAAGCCTTCCCAGGTGAATTCCGAGTCGGAGGTTTCCGGCATGATCGCCGACAGGTAATAACGCAGAGGGTCGGGCTCGTAGCGGGTCAGGAAATCGGGGAGCTGGACGCCGTTGCCGCTGCTCTTGGAGAAATCGAACCCGCCAAAGGTCAGGAATTCGTTGGCGACGACATCGGTAGGCAGGTTCAGGCCGCCGTTACCGAGCAGGATCGCCGGCAAAATGATCGTGTGAAACGCGACGTTGTCTTTGCCCTGGAAGTAGTAGGACTCGCCGTCCGGCTCGACCCACCACTTTTTCCAGGCGTCTGGCGCACCCTGTTGCTCGGCCCATGCCCGGGTTGCCGACAGATAGCCCAGAACCGCTTCGAACCAAACGTATATGCGTTTCGACTCATAGCCTTCGACCGGGACCGGGACACCCCAATCGATGTCGCGCGTCATCGCCCGATCGTGGAGGCCTTCGCGGAGCATCCCCAGGGTTTGATTGCGGACATTTTGGCGCCATTCGTCTTTTCCGGTAACCCATTCTTCCAGTTGCTCCTGGAAATCACCCAGCTTGAACATCTGGTGAGTCGTGTCTTTGAAGATAGGGGTCGACCCGTCGCGGGTGCTCCGAATATCGATCAGATCGATCGGATCGAGCGTTCGTCCACAGTTATCGCACTGGTCGCCGCGGGCGGATTCATGCCCGCAGTGTGGGCATGTTCCTTCCACGAACCGGTCCGAAAGGAACCGTTGCTCGGTTTCCGAGTAGGGCATCGACTGGGTGGCTTCGACCATGTGGCCGTTTTCCATGAGCTTCGTGAACAGTTCCTGGGTTACTTCCCGATGGCGGTCCGTGTGCGTGTGCGTGTACAGGTCGTACGCGAAGTTCATGTCGCTGAGGGCTTTGCTCCAGATCGCGTGGTATCGGCCTGCGATCTCTTCGGGAGTTACGCCCTCGTCGGTCGCCAGGAGCGTGGTCGGGGTGCCATGCATATCGGAACCGGAGACCATAACCACGTCATTACCGATGATCCTGTGGAACCGGGCGAAGACGTCGGCCGGTACGACCATACCCGCAATGTGGCCGAGGTGGGGTTCGCCGTTCATATACGGCCAGGCTACGGCGACAAGGATTTTTCGAGGCAAGTGGCTTTCCGGTTTCTGGCAGTACTGGGCGGGAGGTTGGCGACGCCGGTGCTGGAGGTTGCCCAGGATTCTGGGAGCGCCGAGGATGATTTCGAATCGGTAACCATTATAGCCAGCGGGCAACTGGTATCAGACCACTTTTATTGATTCGGGTAGACGATCAATTGCTCTCCAGCGATAGACGATAGACCCGGTTTTTTGGTGCGCCGGTGAGTTCGACGACGCGGTCGACGAGGGTGCGGCCCTGCAGGCCCTGGGATTTGAGTTCGCGGATCGCTTCGATGATTTCGTCGTCGGAGATTTCATTTGCTGGCTGTTGGCCGGTGCCTTCGATAACGATGACGAACTCACCACGCGGATCGGTGAAGTGCGCTATGGCTTCTGAGGCAGTGCCCCTGAATATCTCTTCGTAGAGCTTGGTCAGCTCCCGGCTAACGACCAGCTGGCGATCGGGCAGCGTTTCGGAAATGTCGTAGAGTGTCGCCTTCACGCGGTGTGGCGATTCGTAAATGACAACCGGGCCAGACTCGGTTGCGGCGCTCTGCAACGCTCCAATGCGGTCGTTTTGCCTGCGGGGCAGGAAGCCGAGGAACAGGAACCGGTCGAATGCCCAGCCGGTTACCGACAGGGCCGTGCTGACAGCGGAGGGACCGGGGAGCGGAACGACGTCGTGCCCCTTTGCTACCGCTTCGCTCACCAGGGCCGAACCGGGATCACTGATGCCGGGGGTTCCGGCGTCGGTTACCAGCGCCATGTCTCCGGTCCCGAGCCGTGCCACGACGCTTTTCAGGCGTTCGGGCGATGTGTGTTCGTGCAGGCTTTCGAGGCTGGGCGATGCTCCGATGTGGTTGAGGAGTTTTCGGGTGACGCGGGTGTCTTCCGCGGCAACGACGGGAACACCCGACAGAATTTGGGTTGCACGCGCTGTCAGGTCGGCGAGATTTCCGATGGGTGTTGCGACAACGTAGAGGGT
>JASLNQ010000155.1 GCA_030745955.1 Dehalococcoidia bacterium
GACCTCGGAGGATAGGCCGGCTTACCGGAGGCAAACTTCTCACTCACCGGGTTGTGGCTTGTTAGTAACGGCTGGCGAATGAGATCCCTCGACTCCGCTCGGGAAATCGAGTTGATCCTACCGGCAGACATCAACCTTAAGTCCTCCTCACGCCACTCAAAATGCCATCCCAGGCACTCGAAGGACGGCAGGCACGAGTACGACACCCGGACGCACGACGCACACCAACGGACCGCCTATCCCAGCCCCGCAAGCCAGGGCAGCACAACCGGAAGCATCTTCTCGGGGTGCTCACGGTTGATGTTATGACCCGCCCCGACGATCTTCGTCACCGTAAAGTCGACGCGGTCCGGAATGATCCCTGCGAGGAAATCATCGGGCAAAATCCCACCCGCCGCCGGATCGGCCTGCAACAGCAACACGGGGCACCCGATCTCTGCCAGCGCCTCGGTCGGATCACCACCCCCGCGTGCCCTGCCACCCACCACGTTACGGAGAATCTCAGTGTCCATCTGAAGCAGACACTCGGCCTTCCACGGCGCGAAATACTCCGGCTGGTCCGGACTCGCCGCCTGCAACTTCGGGGTCATCTCCTCGATAGACAATCCCACCTCAATCAGGTCGAGGTGCACCTGGAACGTGCTCATCGTCGGACTCCTGTTGGTGGAAACCGGACGCCTTCGCCCGAACACCGCTGGGTCCTCCAACACAAGCGCTTTCATCTGCTCCGGAGGATCGCCGGCCATCGCCACGGCATTCCCACCGCCCATCGAATGGCCCCACACCACCGTGGGACCCTTGCAGACATTCTCGAGTACGAACCGGATGTCCCTCGCATGGTCTTCCCGGTCGTACTTGCCCGGCGTGTGGCCCGAAAAACCGTGCCCCCGTTGGTCGATCGTCACAATCCGGTGGTTCGCGGCGAGCGACTCGATCACCCGCAAAAACCCGTCTCGCCGACTCGTCACGCCATGCAGCAGCAGAAGCGTCGGCCCGTTGTCGGGGCCAACCGAGTAGGCGATCTCCACCTCGCCAGTGTCGATCGTGTGATCGGTGAACCCACTCAGCAAAAGTGCCATGGTCTGAAGATCCCATTCAAGTCGTCGAAACCGCAATCAATATTCAACCGACACCATACTCCCTCGCCAGTCCACAAACCCGCCCCGCACACTACCTCGTCATCTCGACCGGAGCGGGAAATCTAGAGTTGACCCGCTCGGCACCAACTCCCCATACTCCACGACCCGATTTCCTGGCCGGGGTGGAAGGATCTCGGCGGAAGGGTCCGGCCTGTCAGAAGGAAACTTCTCACACACCGGGTTGTGGCTAGTTAGTAACGGCTGGCGAATGAGATCCCTCGACTCCGCTCGGGAAATCGAGTAAATCACTCCAGTCGACACCGTCTCACAACGCCATCCACGCGGCACCGAAAACGCGTAGACCCTATCGCCCCCGGATCTCCGGCTCCCTGTGCTCAAGGAAGGCCCGCAGCGACTCCTTGCCGTCCTCGCTCGCAAACCCCCGGTAAATGCTCTGCAATTCGTACCGGGCCTGCGCCTGGAGGTCGATCTTCGTCGCCTCGCGCACAACCCGCTTCGTGAGACTTGCCGCAATCGGCGAAATCGTCGTGAGCGAACGGCAATACTCCTCCAGGCGGCCCTGAAACTCGTCGTCAGGCACCACTTCACCGATCAATCCAAGTGTGTGGGCCTCAGCAGCGTCGACCCGCTTGTTTTCCAGCAGGAACCGCATCGTCCGTTCGTACCCGACCGCCTGCGGCAGCGTCCACGACAATCCCCCGTCGGGCGAACCGCCTATCCGTGAATAGCCCGGAAACAGCCATGCGCTCTCCGCCGCAATCCGCATGTCGCACGCCATCGCCAGGGCCAGTCCGGCGCCCGCCGCGACACCGTTCAGCCCGGCCACCACCGGCTTGTCACAACGCTCTCGGATCGCCAGCAGCAGGTTGCCAACCCAGCTCAGGTCGTCGAGAAATGCCTGCCGTTCCGACAACGTCCCGTGGTCCGATTCGTTGTCTCCAGGCGTCAGGTCGTTGCCAGAGCAGAACGCATCGCCCGTCCCGGTGATCGCCAGCACCCACACATCGTCGTCTGCCGCCGCCTCGTCGATCACCCCTACCAGCCGCCACGCCAGCGACTGCGACAGGGCGTTCTTCTTGCGAGGGCGGTTCAGTCGAATGGTCCTGACATGGCGGTCGTCGGTTACCTGGAGTTCGGTGGTCATCCCAATTCCTTACGCATCGATAGTGGCCCGGGTTCCGGCGCATTGTAGGCAGATTCGATGGCAAAGACAGCGAACGCTACTTATGCAACAGGCGCGGGCCACGACGCGATTCGAGACGATGAATCGGGAGGAAAGACAGGTGACTGCAGGATCGGCAGCACCTTCGCCATCATCACACCCGCGATCACCAGCGGTATGCCCATCCCAAGCGAGAACAGGAACAGGATCGCACCGCCGTACAGCGCCGACTGCGCCATACCGACATAGACCACCATCCCGATAACCAGCGCAGACCCGAAGCAGGTCATGCACCCGGTCGCAAACGCCAGTCCCGCCACCATCATCTCCCACGGCCTCGCACTTCCCGTGCTCTCGTGCGCCATCTTCGATTACTCGAACTGAAATGAGGGTTGATCCCCGGACCCGGCACAGCACTTTTGCCCGCCTGAGACCAACCATCGCGACCCAAAATCGCCCCCCGGTCCGGGGATCAACAGGCCAAATCACCTCCTCAGGCATCCATTTTCATATCCGCGTAACCGAATAAGTGGAGGGATTAATAATTGGCGAATATAACGGAACTCGAACGACACGAAGCACTGGCCAACGCGGCGCAGATAGCAGCGACGTTCTTCGCAGGCCTCAGCGATGCAAACAGACTCCAGATCGTCTCAATACTCCTTGAGGAAGGCGAGAAAAACATCGGCGACCTGGTCACCAGGCTCGATATCACTCAGGGCAGGGTATCGGCACACCTCGCATGCCTGAGGACTTGCGGGTTTGTCGCAGCGCGGCGTGAAGGTAAGTTCGTTTATTACGCCATCATCAATCAACGGGTACGCGAACTTCTCAAAGTCGCCCAGTCGATTGTCCAGGACAACGCTGGCCGAATTCTCACCTGCGAGCTGGTCAACTGAGACCGGCCGCAAATCACATCGGAGGTGCAACATGAGCACGACCACATCAATCAACACATCGATCGACCAGGTAGTCGCTAACGTGAGGGCCATCGGACTCCCGCCCGATAGGAACCACAGCACAAATCTGCTGGTGTCGAAAATCTACCGGGAACTGGCCAAAGGCTCACCGGTCGACCCCACGACGATCGACGCACTGATCGAAGAGTCGCGGATGGATCTCGAACCGGGCCGCGAGTTCGTCGCAGGCGTTTCCGAACCAGACGATGCAGGAAACGTCGGCGGCGCTGTCGGACTATCGCAGAAACAGTACGCCGACCAGTTCCGTGTCAACGGTGTCGACCTGACGACCTGGTGCGCATGGGACACCCTGTTCATAGCGCAGATCCTTGCCAGAACGCCAGTGTCACTTCCTTCGCCCCCGGCTCTGGCGATGAGGTCAACCTCGATGTCTCCCCATCCGGTGCGGTCGCGACACCCTCGGAAGCCGTCGTGTCGTTCGTTTTGCTTGATCCCGAGCAGATAGACATGGACTCGATGGAGTCGGTCTACATGGTCTTCTGCCACCAGATTCACTTCTTCCCGTCAAAGGAAGCCGCAGAAGCCTGGAGCAAGGACAGTGAATACGAATTCGCCATTCTCTCGGTCGACGAGGCATTCCAGGTCGGTACAGCGGCGTTCCAGGGCACGATCTCCGCGGCGGCGAAGGCCTGATCCCGAAATGGAGGTTGGAACATGAACATTGAAATTCTGTGGTTCGAGGACTGCCCGAACCGTTACGCGGCACGGGACCTGGTTGAAGAGGTCCTCGCCGAAAACCGAATAGAAGCGACTATCGATTCGATCGAAGTGCCCGACCTCGAAACAGGAGAGCGGGTGCACTTCCCCGGCTCTCCGACAATCCGGATCAACGGCAGAGATGTCGAACCGGACTTTACCGATACCGGTGAATACACACCTCGTTGCAGGATTTACCTGACCGAATCGGGCTACGCGGGAGTGCCAGAACGCGAATGGATCGAGGAATCGGTTTCAACCGCAATGACCTAACCTGGATACCCTCGACCCCACGCCTGGGATTGCCCGGGTAGCGCACTACCCCCGCTCGTACGCGAAGCCGCCGCGTAACAGCGCCGCGACAACCCCATCCGCATCCCGCGTAAAGTGCGCTACCTGGGCCGTCTCGTAACCCAGGAACGTATCGGGCCCGACCGGCAGAGCGACCATCACCGCCGACTCCCCCGACTCCGCAGGGCTCTCGATCACCAGCCCATTCTCCGATATAGCCCGCACCAGGGTCGAGTTCCCCGCCTGCCGGTACTCCCCTTCGAACTCATTCAGCCCACCCACAGGCAACCTGTAGCCACTCCTGAACGGCAGCGGCTGATCCGGTGAATCACGCCACAGCGGCCTGCCGCGAACGATCTCCAGCAGGCGCTCCGCAAGCTGCAGCGGCACGACATTGCCCCGGTTCGTCAGCACAACCACGCTCGTTCCCTCGGCCGGGACCATCAGCGAATACGTCGAAAGCCCCACCATCCCCCCGTTGTGGCCAACCGTCTTCAACCCGCCGTGCGCCGAAATCGTCCACCCGAACCCGTAGCCCCAGCCTGTATCGCCGTACTCGAATGAAACCCGTTGCATCGCTTCCAGCGATTCCCTGCCCAACAGCGGGCTGCCATCGTGGTCCATCGCGGCGACCTGGTAGAGGGCAATATCGTGCGCCGTGCTCACCACCCCACCGGTCGAAAGATAGGTCTGGTAGTCCTCCGCCAGATGTCCTACCTGGTACTCGCCGTGGGTCTCACCGGTCGCCATTTCCCCCGAACCCGGCCGCGTGTAATTGACCGCCCGGTCCGACAGCGACCTCCAATCCCGGAACCGCACCAGCGTATTCCGCATGCCCGCGGGTGCGAATACGCGGGTCAGAAAGTAATCCTCGAGCGGCACGCCGCTGACACGCTCGACCATGTGGCCCAGCGTCGCAAACCCCTCGTTCGAGTACGACCAGAACCTGCCCGGCCCGCTCTGCAATTCAGCGCCGGCAAGGGCTGCCATAAGCGATTCGCGGGTGGGGTAGGGGTTCGGCGTTTCTGTCCTCACTCTTTCCTGGAAACCCGGTAGCCCGATACCGCTCGAATGCCGCATCAGCTGCCTGATCGTGATTTCGCCGCTCGCTACGGCATCGGCCACCCGCCACCCCGGCAGGTGCTTCTGCACCGGGTCGTCGATCCCAAGCAGGCCCTGCTCCGCCAGTTGCATCACGGCCGTGCAGGTTATCGACTTGGTGAGTGAACAGATCGACCATGCGGTCTGCGGAGTCGCCGGAATGCCGTCGCCGACGTTTGCCAGCCCCACCGCATTGAGCATGCCCGATTCCAGATCGGTCACCCGCATGGGGGGATTGCCCGAGCGGGCCTCCAGCGTGATGGACTTGGTGACGACCGCGCCGAGCCCTCGC